>JAUZOH010000049.1 GCA_030706565.1 Bacteroidota bacterium
CGTTAAAAAATCTTGTAAGACCGGCATCGGGTTTTGGATGGCGTATCCATCCTATTTATAAGATAAAGGAATTCCATCCGGGGATGGATTTTGTTGCAGCTTACGGCACCAAAGTTATTGCTACCGGTGATGGAATTGCCTCAGAAGTTTCATCATCTTACGGGGGATATGGAAATAAGATTGTCGTCAACCATGGGTGGGGTTATCAAACTTTGTACGCGCACTTAAGCAGGTTCAATGTTCATCCCGGACAAAGGATAAAAAGAGGCCAGGTAATCGGTTTTGTAGGAAGTACAGGACTTTCAACAGCACCTCATTTGCATTATGAAGTACATAAAAATGGTTCCATAGTTAATCCAATCAATTATTATTTTAATGACCTGACGCCGGCCCAATACAGTCAAATGATTCAAATTTCAGCTCGCGGCGGACAAACATTCGATTAATCTTAAATAATGCCATATAAAGAAAAGCAAATAGAAAAATTATATTACTCCATTGGTGAAGTAGCCAAAATGTTTGGGGAAAACACTTCCTTAATCCGTTTTTGGGAAAAGGAATTTGACATCATTAAGCCCAAGAAAAATAAAAAAGGCAATCGTTTCTTTACCAATGAGGATATAGACAACTTCAGACTCATTCATCATTACGTAAAAGATTGCGGGATGACCCTCAAAGGAGTGCAGAAAAAGCTCAAAGAAAATAAAGAAGATACAGTAAATAATTTTGAGGTAATCAAAACCTTGCAGGATATTCGTGAAGTCCTGCTTGAAATCAAAGAAATTTTATAAAATTCATGCCTTCCACTGACCAATAAAATAAAATTGCACTGATGAAATTAAAGGAGATTGTTTCTGCTATAGAAAATTATGCTCCCCTGGTCTATCAGGAATCTTATGATAATGCGGGTTTAACCATAGGAACCCCGTCCCAGGAAATAAATTCGGCCTTATTAACTATTGATGTAACAGAAGAAGTGATTGACGAGGCCATTGCTAAAAGCTGTAACCTGATTATATCCCATCATCCCCTGATTTTTTCAGGGATAAAAAAAATTTGTGGCAACAATTATATCGAAAGATCTATAATTAAAGCCATCAGCAATAAAATTGCCATATATTCCGCCCATACTAACTTAGACAGTGTCGACAACGGGGTAAACAAAAAAATCTGCGAAAAACTGGGGCTGGTCAATACGAAAATTCTTGAACCTGCCACACATCAACTATGTAAATTGGTCGCCTTTGTGCCTGTTGATTATGCAGAGGCAGTGAGATCGGCTATATTTGAAGCAGGTGCCGGCAGTATCGGAAGTTACGACATGTGCTCCTACAATGTTGATGGGAAAGGAAGTTTCAGAGCTTCTGCAAATACTCACCCTTTTGTTGGTGAAATTGGCAAACTTCACTTTGAAAACGAGACAAGAATAGAAATCATCTTTCCAAAAAATCTTCAGAACCGGATAACAGACGCATTGCTGCATGCTCATCCCTATGAAGAAGTTGCTTATGACATCTATCCCCTCGAAAACACATATTCCAAGGCGGGCATGGGCATGGTTGGTGAACTGCCTGTCGCAACAAACGAATTGGAATTTCTCAAAAAAATAAAAAATACCTTTAACATTCCGGTAGTAAGATATACCCAACTAAGGGGTAAAAAAATAAGCAGGGTGGCTGTATGCGGGGGAAGTGGAAGTTTCCTGCTAAAAGATGCTATCGCTGCAGGAGCCGACTTATACCTGTCGGCAGATTTTAAGTACCATCAGTTTTTCGATGCTGACAGCCAGATAGTTATTGCAGATATTGGCCATTTTGAAAGCGAACAATTTACCGTAGAAATTTTTTATGATATTCTTAAAAAAAATTTCCCTACATTTGCCATTTATTTATCAGAAACAAAATCCAATCCGATAAATTATTTGTAAATATGATACAAGAGAAAAAGAATAACGACTTAGCCGAAGTATCCATTGAGGATAAACTGAGGGCCTTATATCAACTTCAATGCGTTGATTCAGATATTGACAAAATAAGAATTCTTCGCGGCGAATTACCTTTAGAAGTTCAGGATCTGGAAGATGAAATTGCCGGACTTGAAACCAGAATCAGCAATTACGAAAATGAAGTTGCAGAACTTGAAGCAACCGTTTCCAAGAAAAAAACAGAGATTGTCAACTCACAGGCATTAATCAAAAAATACACCGAACAACAGAAAAATGTAAAAAATAACAGGGAATATGATTCCCTATCCAAAGAGTTGGAATTTCAGAACCTTGAGATTGAATTGAGCGAGAAACGGATTAAGGAATTCACCCAACAGGTTAAAGACAAAAAGGAATTAATTAAACAATCCAATAAAACAGTTGAAGAAAGAAGAAGCGACCTTCAGACTAAAAAATCGGAACTCAATTCAATTGTAAACGATACGCAGAAAGAAGAAAAATTGCTTCAGAAAAAATCGGAAGAAATCGCCAAGGTGATTGAACCCCGTTTATTGAACGCTTATAGGCGGATCAGGGCAAATGCTCAAAACGGACTTGCAGTAGTAACTGTTCAACGTGACGCCTGCGGGGGTTGCTTTAATAAGATTCCGCCTCAGCGCCAGCTAGATATCAAATCCAGAAAGAAAATCATCGTTTGCGAATACTGTGGTCGTATCCTGGTTGACGACGAAATCAATGGCGAAAAGAAAGAAGAAGCTGCTGAATAATTGAAAATAAGCCCTTTAGGGTTAAAATATATACCCGTATAAGTTACTTTTATACGGGTTTTTTTATGCAATGCAAATTTATTTTCCGTTCTCCCTTATGCTTTTGCCATTTGCAGGTGAAAGTCATCATATGCCGGCAAATAATTTGCAACCTCAATCAAAAATAATTACATTTGTTAGAAATAGTATTTAAGAATTGTTGATTACAATCAGAGTTATGCAGTACCGGGTAGTTTTTTTGGGTTGGGTTTGAATTCACATAACTTTTGGATAATTTCAAGTTCTTTTTACAGATGTGCAAGAATCCCAATTTTGATATCCCGGGTTAATTGTTTATATCCGCATATGATGAAAAAATATTTTATCATTCCGTTGGTCTTTTCGTTAAGTTCTTGTGCTACCCTGCTTCATCAACGAACAGTGGATATCCAAATTCATTCAGACAGTGATTCAACCAAAATATGCATAAACAATGATACGACCAGGTGGTACCAAACACCCACCCGGATTAATGTTGAACGTTCAAAGAAAAACTTGTGGATTACCGCAAGAAAAGATACCCTTCAGAAGCAAATTGAATTAAGAAGCAAACTCTCAGCGGCTTTTTTAGTCGGCAATATGTTTTCGGGCATAGGAATTTTTGGATATGTCATTGATCTTACTAATCCCCGAAGATTTACCTATCCCAATTACCTAACCCTCGATTTCAAACCCAAAGTATCAACAAAAATGTACAGGCCCTGGCTGAGCCCGGAAAAGAATTTATTGAATTTAAAACTATCTATTCCTGAAGGAAATCTTTTGTACCTGAACAAGGGGAACGGTTATGGAAGCAGTTTCGGTTTTTTAGGACTCTCTGGCGGATTTGAATATTATCTTTCAGACAAATACTGTATTAGTTCAAATTTTGGAGTATTAACCGATTTTATGCTCCCTTTCCCGGCACCAATTGACTATGCTGACTCGAGTAGTCACCAAAGTTCAAGTGCTGTTTATGGAACTATTCAGATTGGGAGTGATTTTAAAAACAGATGGCACTATGATCTGGGGCTTCAGTTCACAAGGACTTTGCACTATGAAAGAGAATGCGTTGAACTATTTCCCCATTACATCGACACGCTTAAATATTCAAAACAACAAAACAATGCAGGACTAGCCTTTTCGACATACTTCAGGATATCCAACAGCTTTAACCTGGGAATAAATTATTATCCCTCATTTTTAGCATGGAATAACAGTAGATTACAATTTCATTATTCCCATCTGTTATTTTTTGAGCTGCTATTTAAAGTTGAAGCATTCAGGCCCAAGAGATTCAGAAAATAGAGAACAGGCAGAACCTGTTCCTTTTCAATTAAAGGTATAGAACTAATGTATATCAGTCCGAACTTCTGAATTAAAAAGCTTTTCATTTTGACCTGAAACCAGGACACAAATTGGATGCAAGAAACAAATGGTGTTGATCCAAATTTTGGTTCAGTAATAATTTTCGCCCATCTTATTTATTTGAATAGCTTACCACGATTTCTTCCTTCTTAACCTTTTGCAAGGGTTCTTTTTCGAAAACATGATGTTTGAGCACGGCAGGTTGTTCAAGCGATTGCACGAATATTTCAGCGATATCCTTTACCGGCACGGGAGATGCAATATTAAGTGTTTTCTTACATGAAGGACAAGCCGTAACGATAATATCCGGATGGTCTACAGAAAGCCGGGCAACTACATCTTTCTGAACTGCCGTTCTTTGAGCAGTACTGATCTGAAGATTTCCCAGACTGCCTCCGCAGCATAAGGAATGATCCCTTTCGTTTTTCACTTTTAGCAAAGCGGCTATATTTTGCAAGACTGCACGTGGTTCTTCATACACGCCACATCCCCGGCCCAGTTCGCAGGGGTCATGATAAACGACGGTTAAATCCTGATGGCTTAATTGAACCCTGTTTTCATTAATCAGTTTCAACAGGTATTGGGTATGGTGCATTACTTTAATATCCAGATGGTATTCTTCCCTGAAAACACGATAGCAAATGGGACATGAAGTAACCAAAAGTTTTGCCCCGGAAGCCTTAATCGCCGCTATATTGTGTTCCATAAGCCTTTTGGCCGATTCGGCCTTGCCTGCCATCATCAATGGCCTTCCACAGCAAACACTGCCATCCTCATCCATAAACCAGAAATTTTCCCGGGCAGCACGGAATATCTTTAACATGGAATGCTGAATAGCCGGTGTCAGATGAGTCATACATCCCGCAAAATAAATCATATCGGCTTTTTGAGCCCTGGCCGGTTTTAAATAATTATAGGCTTCAGCATGATCGGGAAGGTATCCGCTGCGCTGATTCTGACGAATGGAAATAGTATCGATCTTTACAGGGCAATATTCCTTACACCGCCCGCATAGCAGGCAGTCAAAGGTCACTTTTTCCTCCACGCTTTTCTCGCGAACAGAACGGAGAAAATAAACCGACTGCACCGAATAATTATGGGCAGCAGAGGCCAATTGGCATTTATCAATACATATCCCGCAACGTGGACAGGAATTTATCTCAATGTCAGAAAAAACTCCGTTTTCCTTTCCGTTTTTCAATCCGTATTGCCTCAGGAAAATAAGCAGAGCTTCCGTTGGAATGTGCATGTAGCGCGAAAAAGGTAAAGCCACGAAAAAGACGCCCAAAGAAACCGAATATGCCCACCATGAAGGATAGATCAGCGAGCCAACAGGGAGGAACGAAGCAAAAAAACGGCCAACTGTTCCGGTAAGAAACCCGCCATGGCCATAAACGCCCGAAGTAAAACTTTCGGCCAGCAGTCGCAACGGGAAAATAAACCAAAGAGAAATCAATGCGAACTTATCACCGGGTTTCATCACGGTAGTCTTTTTCATCCCAAACATTTTGGAATAAAAACGTTTGGTAAACGCCAGCACAACACCGGAAAGGACGACCAGCAAAAAGAAATCCATAAAAAAGGTAAAACCAGCTGAAAAGGTGAAGGCAGATGGAGCAGGTTCAAAAAACCGGAAAAATATCGGATAATATGGAGGATTTAGAGGAACATCACTAAAAAATTTTGACTCCACATTGCCCATGACAATAAGCAGAAACCAGCCAAAGGCCAGTGAAGTATGCATAAATCCCAGAAAGAGGTTTACTTTGAATATTCGCCTGTGCAGTAAACATTCCAGAAAGATCTCCTTAAGAGCTTTCAAAGAACAAAATGAAAAAACATTTTGTTTGATTTTTTCTTTTTCTTCCCTGCTCAATGCCTTTAACCACTTAAGGTACTTAAAAACGAGCAAGGCAACCATTACCACCAATCCGACAGTAAACGGCAAGACGAACAGATCAAATTTCATCCTTAAATAATTTTATAATTAAGGTAGAATGGAACTCGCATATTATGTTTGTGTTTAACCAATATGCCCGTTTCATCAAATTTCTTAAAAAAACAAGTTGAATTCTAAGAACCCCACACTTGTTTACCTATAAATTGCAAGAATCAATAAACTAAATTCTGATACCGCGAAAAAATCTTCTGAATGCTGGCCACTACATTCCTTGTATTCACTCCCCTGGGGCAAGCCAGATTACATTTTCCGCACAGCATGCACTTTTCAACTTCCTGAAGGGCTTGTTCGTTTTCACCACGATGTACCAACAAAGCCACTTTTCTAAAATTAAACCCCGTAAAATTCCCTGCGGTGCAGGTAGCTGTACAGGTACCGCAGCCTATGCACCAGTCAAACGAAGGCTCTCTCTGGCTTACAAGCGCGGCCAAATTTCTGTTGTTGTTGTCAAAATCAATCTGACTATCGGGTTGTATATAAAAACCAAAATTTTTCATCGATTAATTTTTTTCCCTCAAATATTCATTTACTTTCAAAGCCGCCGAACGGGCTTCGTTCAAAGTACAGGCAATAGTTTTAGGCCCGCAACAAGCACCAGCCAGGAATACACCTTCAACCGGGGAAACGGTAGTCAGCATATTGTCATCTTTCACTTCAAGAAAACCATCAACCGAAAGGCTCATGCCCAACATATTGGCCAGATCAGCAGTACTGCCAGCGGGAACAAAACCAACAAGTAAAACCAGCAAATCCACAGACATCTTCATCGGCCTGCCGGCCAGGGTATCTTCAACCTTCAGCAATATACTTCCGTCATTATTTTCGCAAGCTTCTGAAAGCCGCCCCCGGATGAAATTCACTCCATATTTTTCTTGGGCTTCACGATATAAAGCTTCAAATCCTTTATCAAACATCCGAAGATCCATGTAGAAAGAGAACACCTCAGCTTCGGGCAGCATTTCCTTTACTTCTATAGCCTGCTTCACCCCGGTTACACAGCAAACCTGGGAACAGTAGAGGTGCCCGGCTTTCTGGTCGCGCGAGCCTACACAATGAATAAACCCAATGCGTTTAGGCGAATTACCTTCATTAGTCAATAAAGGCTTACCTTCCTTAAAAAGCCTCTCCAGGTCAGCCGAGGTCAATACGTTGTTATATATCCCATAACCATATTCTTCTTTCTTTCTGGCATCAAAAACCTCAAAACCAGTAGTGACTACAATAGCATCGGCATCCAGGAAATGACCGTGGTTGGTTTCCACCACAAAGCGTCCATCATTCTTCTCTATATGATTGACAAGGGTATTGTTAATTGTCTCAATAGTGCCATTTATATTGTTTTTCAGGTAATTGACGACATCAGATGCAGGCCTCCTGTTGGGAAAGAGCCTGTCCCACTGCAGCAAATGGCCACCCAGCTTAGATTCTTTTTCTATGAGGGTAACATGATGCCCGCTTTTTGAAAGGCTTACAGCCGTTTCCATTCCTGCAGCACCCGCCCCAATGATGATTACTTTCTTGTTCATTAAAGTAACAAATAAATTAAGAATTGATTAAATGGCTGAATAAAATGTCCTTTAACAATCATTTTTACCATTCAAATATTTTAAACTTTCAGCACTGACGGCACTTCTGGCCTTCCCAGGTCTTTGCCGTCTAAGCTTTTATATTTCTCATCAGGATCATATTCAATGCCGATCTTGTCGAGGACAGATTCGCAGGAAACCTGATGAACCTGTAGACCTAGCCTCCAGGGATCCAAACCCAACAACAAACCGGCAACCTCCTCATAAGTAAACACCGGAATACCATGCCCGTCGGGCCCATAGGTTTTGCCTTCCATCTCCCCGATTACATACTGCCATCTATCCAGAAACATAGGGCATCCCGGACAATTGGTAATGATCATATCCGGTTTGTATGGTTCCATCGAATCAAATTTCTTTTTCGAACAGGCTATAGAGAAGCCACGGTTTGCCTGAACTAAATATTGCCTGAATCCGAAACCACAACAATGACGGCGTTCGGGATAATCAATCACTTGTCCGCCCCAGGATTCAACCATACCGGTAAGCACATAAGGATATTCGGCACCTCCCACACCTTTGCTGGGGAACATCTTGGCATAATGGCAACCGATGTGTTCAACAACGCGTAAAGGCTCGCCGGTCAACTTGTTCACCAGCCTGTATTTTGCCTGAGCTGCAATTTGATTGCGAAACTTAAAAATCACATCACTGGCATGTGCAAGGTTTTTGGGTTTTTTAAACTCGCGTCGAGTAGCCTTCCACAAAAATTCGCGCACTCTGGCCTCAACTTCAGGAAACTCACGCCAGGTTTCAAGAATTTCAGTATATAATCCAAATGAGGTGATACACGAAGGAATCAGGTTTTCGTAACCCGCTTCGGTCATCAGGGCAAACTGTCGGGCAGCCACAGTCATGGTTGTATCGAAAGGTACAACATCAGTGTGGTAACCAATTCCGGTGCAGGTGGTGTGTGCAGGATTTTCGTACAAATCCTTGTGCAGAAATTCCTTTAGTATTTTGATAAAAGCCCATTCTGAGCCAGGGAAAAAAGTCTGACGGATGCAACTTCTGACGTAGAAAAAATGATCCCCGGCAATCTCTTTCTGGTAATCCTGCCAGATGAGTTTCTTTCCTTCTTTAATCATGTTGCGAATGTTTCTGGTTGTTGTGGGTAAAAGCAGCCTGAAAATATTCATTATCCAGACTTTCGTCAATGTTCATATTCATTTCCTTTGCTTTCTCAGCCGAATATTTCTCTATTTTTTCGAAACGGTCGTTGGCTCCGGTCACTTCAAATATATTTTTCAGTTCATCAATGGCTTCATCCGGGATATTACGAAGAGCACCGGGGCCCTCACCCTTGTAGTTGGCGCCCATTTTTTTCATCAGTTCGGGCAGGTTTTGTTTTTCCCAAGCCCAGACAGGCCCCTGTTCAGGATGCAGTTCCGTAGCAACCAAATCGGGTGTTACACAATAACCGCACTTTAAAATATTCTCGCCAACAGTCCGTTTAATGGCAAATTGTTGCCTGCCTTTTTCAGATTCAACGAAATACCCCAAATCTTGTGAAAGGGAACGCAAAGCGCAAATAACCAAACCTGGGGCATTTCCACGCGGACACCGGGTCTTGCAAGACATACATTCTCCACAATACCAGATTGTATCGCTTTTCAACAAAGCTTCTATTTGCTTGTCGTCGCGTGTCTGAACTATATCCATGATGACACGCGGATCATAATTATAAAATTCAGCAGCCGGACAAATAGCAGTACAGGTGCCACAATTGATGCAAGCTTTCAGGCCTTCCTTCATCCTCACATCTTTGATCAGCATATTGAATAATCCTTCCATAGTTAACAAAATTAACATGTAAATACAATGCAGAAAAGAGCACAAACACTGATTTATCATGCGCAATTTCCCCTAAGTATAAATACGCATGAACCAATCCGCATTTATACTCATTTAATAATTAACAATAAAAAGATTAAAAATGGATTGACAAATTAAGGAAAGACAGATATTTAGCAGTAAGAACAACCAATCAACATCAAATGTTATAATCCTGTACCTAAATTTTTTAGAGAGCCATAAAACTTTTGCAAATCTATAAAACAAAATTAAGTTTATTGCTAAAAATATTTTTTAATGTCTTAATCCATAAGTTCCGGTTAAAACTGCTTTAACAGAACCAATTAAAATTTTTGCTTCGACTAACACAGGAATTCTGTTTGCATCATCGGTTACCCAAACCCGCAAATCCTCACCTCCTTTGAAGATAGTCCCTTCAATCATCTTGACAGAGAATTTATAACAATGATATTTCTTTTTGTCACGGGTAATGATGTCCTCCTTACCCAGATAACGGATATAAAGGTTAAAAACCTCATTATCAATAACGGTTTGAACAGGAATTTTTTCATTATACTTATATCTTGAAAAATCAAGATTCCGGGTATAATAAACCAGGCCCAAAGCATCCCAGGTTTCAGGCCCACTGGTCAACTGGTCTTTTTTATAGGGTCGTTTTGAATTATGGGTGATGGAAATTATCTTCTTGTTCCTATGGTCAAAAAAATATTCTTCAAAGGCCTTGTATCCGCCCTCATAAGTATCGCGCTGAAACCACAAGGGGCGGAAACTGTCTATATCTATATAGGACCTGAAGTTTTCACGCACCTTAAACATCCAGTCATAGGATTTCAGGCTGCTACCCGTTGCCTGAACATCATAAACATGACGATTCATGTAATACCTATCGCCTACCTTAAATTCTACCACTCCTGCCCTTACCCAGACAAATTTCCAATTATAATAGGCATCGTAGGTAACCCGTTCGCCGATATTAAATGTTTTATTTTCAATTCCGTATTGAGCAAACGTCGATGCAGTATAAAAAAGAATCAAACAGGAAAGCAATAGATTTTTTTTCAGAATATTTTCTTTTTTTTTCATTATTGCCCGGGAATTACATTTTTTTCAAAATTACACCAAAAAATTAAAATCAGGCAAATATGCAAAATAAGGTTGTTGCTGTTCAGAAAAAAAATCGGATAAAAATCAGAACAAATATTGTAACTTATTGATAATCAATAAGTTACAATATTACAGAATGAGACTTTATTTTTTCTTCAATGTCCCGAAGATGTTCAATACGTCCAAGATCCATCCAGAAAGAATGATCATGGTTAAATGTTGAAATATTGTATTTCCGGGCCAGGCGCAAATAGACATCTATAATAGAAAAGACGCCTTGCTCTTGAATTAAAGGAAATATCCCGGGGCTGATCATATGAATACCACTAAAAGCTGTAGGAGTCAATCCTTCAGCTGATTCACACGAAAGCTTAAGCTCTCCGGTAACATTATTGCGCCAGCCGGCCAGACAATTCCCGGGATTCAGCAACAATGACCGTGATGTAGGACGATTCTGAACGGCAAGGGTAGCCAGAGCACCAGACTTAAGATGGGCATCCCTCATCATGTTAAAATCTAACCCTGAGAGGATATCAACATTATGAACCAAAAATGGCTGTCCGTCATCAAAAAACCAGGCTGCTTTTTTTAATCCTCCGCCTGTATCCAGCAAAAGGTCCCTTTCATCAGATATTTCAATATGTATATCGAAATTATGGTTTGCTTTTAAGAAATCGATGATCTGTTCACCAAAATGATGAATATTTACAATAACCTCATTATAACCAAAGCGCTTCAGTTTTTCAATTGCTATCTGAAGTAAAGGTTTTCCATCTATTTCCACCAGTGCCTTCGGACGGGAATTGGTGATGGGCCTCAACCTGGTTCCCAAACCCGCCGCGAATATCATAGCTTTCATACGTAAACAATTAATTTTTAAAGGTCGTATGAAACTCCATGTTTGCTATTTTTATTCGTGTTTTGTATTTATTCACAAACATATTCGTTTCATTTCAATTGCTTATTTTATGCTGCTTCCCTCATTTAGTAAGTAACAAATGTTTTTCGTCTATTAATTTACGAAGGTTGATCAAGGCATAACGCATGCGCCCAAGGGCAGTATTGATGCTGACATTAGTCTGCTCGGCAATTTCCTTAAAACTCAAACCCATATAATGGCGGAGCATGATTACTTCTCTTTGATCGGCCGGCAATTGTTCTATCAGCGAACGCACATCCTCCATTATTTGATCCCGGACCATGGAGTCTTCAATATTGGCTTCTGCCAGCTTGGTTGTATTAAAAACACTTACATCACAGTCGTCATCAGAAACAGTGGAAAGTTGCTTTTCCTTGCGGAAATAATCGATGACCAGGTTGTGGGCTATCCGGGTGACCCATGACAAAAAACGGCCATTATCCTGATATTTCCCTTCCTTGAGTGAATTAATCACTTTTATGAAAGTATCCTGAAAAATATCTTCAGCTAATTGTCTATCCCCAACTACTAAAAGAATATAAGTAAAAACTTTACGCCTGTAACGGTTGATAAGAAGTTCTAGACTTTTCTGGTTTCCTGCGATGGACTGCTCGATAAGTTCTTGATCAGAAAAATTACTTGCTTCCATTTTAGCCTCCTATTTTTAAAATAAAAGGTAAATGTCTATTCTATAAGCAGTCCTCCAGATTTAATTTAAAGGTTTATTAAGAGAAAACGAATGATCCGTTTAACTGTCGCTAAAAAAGTATTAATTTTGATCCTTTATTTAGACGCTTCAAAAATAGTAATTTTTGCAATTATGCCAAATTTTTTATCAAAAAATGAGAACAAAGAAATTGTCATAAAAGGGGCGAGGGTTCACAACCTGAAGAATATAAGCCTGAGTATCCCGCGTGATAAGATGATCGTCATAACCGGTCTGTCGGGTTCAGGTAAATCGTCCCTGGCATTTGACACCATATATGCTGAAGGGCAACGAAGGTACGTGGAAAGCCTTTCAGCTTATGCCCGGCAGTTTCTTGGCAGAATAGACAAACCGGAAGTGGACTATATCAGAGGCATTCCTCCTGCAATTGCTATAGAGCAGAAAGTAAACACCCAGAATCCGCGATCCACCGTGGGTACTTCAACAGAAATCTATGACTACATCAAACTGCTTTATGCCCGGATTGGCAAAACATTTTCGCCAGTTTCGGGTTCTGAGGTGAAAAAACATAGTGTAACCGATGTAGTCAATTATATCACTTCATTTGATGAAGCTACCACCATACATATTTTATCCCCGCTGATCAATCATGAAAACAAATCATTAAAAGACCGGCTGGAGGTGTTTTTCGACCAGGGCATCACACGTATCGAACTAAACGATAAAGTGTTGCGGATTTCTGATGTTTTAAAAGACCTTGATACTTATTCCAAAGAAGAAGATAAAATCAATATTCTGATTGACCGTATAAAACTGAGTTACGATGAGGAATCGCAAAGCCGTTATGCGGATTCGGTCCTGACAGCATTTGCTGAAGGCGAAGGAACCTGCATCGTCAAAGTTTATGAAGCAGAACAAACCACCACACAGATTTTCTCCGACCAGTTTGAAGCTGATGGAATCCGGTTTGAAGAACCTACAGAATATATGTTCAGCTTTAACAATCCCCTTGGGGCATGCCCGACCTGCGAAGGCTATGGGAAAATTATAGGAATAGACCCCGATCTGGTGGTTCCCAATAAAAGCCTGTCTGTTTATGAAGATGCTATTTTTTGCTGGAAAGGAGAAAAGATGCAGCAATGGAAGGAAAAATTGGTCTATAATGCCGATAAATTTAATTTCCCCATTCATAAACCTTTTTATGAACTGACTGCCGAACAGAAACAATTACTTTGGGAAGGAAACCGGTATTTCCATGGATTAAACGATTTCTTCAAATATTTAGAGGAAAAACAATATAAAATCCAGTACAGGGTAATGTTGTCGCGTTACCGGGGAAAGACTATATGCCCGGCCTGTCATGGCTCACGTTTAAAAAAAGAAACTTCGTACGTCAAGATGGGAGGGAAAAATATCCAGGAACTGGTGATCATGCCTGTTGATGAACTTCGCAGTTTCTTCCTCAACCTGCAATTGTCCCCCTATGAACGGACCCTGTCCAAACGCATTATGACAGAGATAAATAACCGTCTGGACTTTCTGATCAATGTAGGTTTGGGTTACCTCACCCTCAACCGCTTGTCGTCTACCCTTTCAGGCGGGGAATCACAGCGCATCAACCTGGCCACTTCACTGGGCAGCAGTCTGGTTGGTTCCCTTTATATACTTGATGAACCAAGTATAGGCCTGCATCCCCGCGATACAAACCTTTTAATTAACGTGCTCCGCAAACTTCAACAGATAGGCAATACGGTTATTGTGGTGGAACACGATGAGGAAATTATCCGCTCTGCTGATGAAATCATTGATATTGGCCCGTTCGCCGGACGACTTGGAGGGGAAGTCATGTTCCAGGGCAACAACGAAGAACTGGTTAAAAGCAAAAACAGCCTGACGGCCCAATATCTCACCGGGAAATTGTCGATCTCACTTCCTGAAAGCCGCAGGAAATGGAACAATTATATAGAAATTACAGGGGCCAGGGAAAATAATTTAAAAAATATTGATGTCAGGTTTCCGCTTAACGTCATGTGCGTGGTAACAGGCGTGAGCGGATCGGGAAAATCGACGCTGGTAAGGGATATACTCTTTGCTTCCCTGAATAAATATTTCAATGGTACAGGCGAAAAATCAGGCGATTTCGACAAGATGTCCGGAGACATGAAAATGATCTCCAACGTTGAATTTGTCGACCAGAATCCTATTGGCAAATCTTCCCGTTCCAATCCGGTTACTTACTTGAAAGTCTACGACGAGATACGCAAGTTGTTTGCCGAACAGCCATTGGCAAAATACAACAACCTGAAAGCAGCACATTTTTCTTTTAATATTGACGGCGGCCGTTGTGAGGAATGCCAGGGTGAAGGCACCATTAAGGTTGAAATGCAGTTTATGGCCGATGTAAACCTGATTTGTGAAAGCTGCGGGGGAAAACGTTTCAAACCCGAAGTGCTTGAAGTCAAATACAGGGACAAAAATATTGACGATGTGCTGAATATGACGGTTGATGAAGCCATTGATTTTTTCAGCGGACAAAAAGGGACCATTGAAAAACGTATTGTTGAAAAGCTGAAGCCATTGGCAGATG
Organism: Bacteroidota bacterium; assembly: GCA_030706565.1. Lineage (NCBI taxonomy): Bacteria > Pseudomonadati > Bacteroidota > Bacteroidota bacterium. Next base: position 14,737 of record JAUZOH010000049.1, read on the forward strand.
TAGGTTTAGGGTACATCAAACTGGGGCAGTCATCGAGCACACTCAGCGGCGGTGAAAGCCAGCGTGTCAAACTCGCTTCTTTCCTGAGTAAAGGAGCCTATTCGGATCATTATCTCTTTATCTTCGACGAACCCACTACAGGCTTGCATTTCCATGACATTAACAAATTGCTGGAAGCCTTTAATGCCCTCCTGAAAAACGGACATTCTATAGTGATCATAGAGCATAATCTGGATGTCATTAAAAGTGCAGATTGGATCATAGACCTTGGACCCGAAGGAGGGAAAAAAGGCGGAAGCCTTGTATTTGAAGGAAAACCTGAAGATATAGTCAAATGCAAAGAATCCTTTACAGGAAAATTTTTAAAGACTAAAATAAAGGGATAATCTATGTTTTAACGAGGCATATTTTACGCTTTGTTGCACATCGAACAATCCTATTCCCGGCCACTTAATGGCGAAACAAATTATTGTTTTGATGCAACTTTCTAAAACCAATACCCTAAATTGAAATAGGTATTTAAATGCGGATTGGCGTTGGAAGTCATCAGGGTCAGTTCAAGCGGGCCAATGGGGCTGCTGAAGCCATAAGTAAGCCCCAAACCGCTATACAATGATGAGATACCGAATAAATCGTCAAAACGTTGTGTGCCTTTTCCGACATTGGCTTTCAACACGACAAATTGGTTTTTCATAAATTCCATCTGCAGGTCGCAACGGGCAATAACTATGTTTTTATCGACTTTCTGTAAAAGATTCATCCCGATAAAAGGGAAAACCCCTTTGTCTATCGTATTTTCCACGCCTCCACTAAAAAGATAATAAGGATAAGGAATAGAATCGCCGAATACAGTTCCGGCATAAGCCCCCGGCAAAACTGTAAGCCTCTCTGTCAGACTATATGCCGATTTCCATGAAACCAAAAATTGTTTTACAGGATGCATCTTTTTGTTCCACGCATCCGTAACAAATTTCCCCTGTACCGTCAAATTTGTGCCTCTTTGCGGATATGCAACCCTGTTGTACGTATCAAAATGATAAAACCCGTAGAAATTCAAAAATGCAGTGGTAAACGTCTGATTCCCCATCGCATACGGATTCCCCCTGAATTTTGAAAATTCATTTTCAATCCCGGTGACTAATGAAGCAGAATGACGAATATTATGGTGTAAAAAAATCTTATAG
>JAUZOH010000050.1 GCA_030706565.1 Bacteroidota bacterium
AAAAGTTTTTTAAAGGACCACCTTCAGCTTTAAGGATGGTTTTTAATCGTAGTACTGATTAATCCTGCCAGACAGAAACATGAAAAGCAGACTTAATCATTCATCAAAAAAATTGATAATTATTTGTCTATGATTTCAAAATAAATTAATATTGCCCTATAAACGTTTACAGTTTTTTACAGTTACAAATATTTTATCTAATTGATTTTATGAGTTATGCAGAGTGAAAACGATTACAAATTTTCAGGTTTAAATGAGGTTGCCCGTAAGGCCGGTGTTTCGACAGCCACGGTATCCAGGGTAATCAACAACAGTTCCAGTGTCAGTGATGAAACAAGGATTAAAGTCCTGAAAGTAATCAAAGAACTGAAGTATCATCCCAACAGGGTAGCCAAAAGGTTGAGAAACAAAAATGCTTCTGGCAATTTATTGGGTGTGTTGATCCCCGATATTCAAAACCCCTTTTATGTAGAAGTATTAAGAGGCATTGAAGATGTGGCTTATGAAAACAAATACGCCCTGATCACCTGCAACTTTTCCCAAGATGAAAAGAAAGAAAAACTTTATCTGGATATCCTTCAGTCGGAATCAATTGACGGGCTTATCGCAACGCCAACCAATGAGCATGACCAGAAAGTAATCAACTTGGTCAAAGAAGGCCTTCCTATAGTCTGTGTAGACCGGGGATTATCAGAAGTAGATGTGGATGTCATTCTGGTGGAGAACCAAAAGGGCGCATTTGCTGCAGTGGATTATTTAGCAAAATCCGGTTACAACCGAATTGCATATATTTCAGGGTTGCCCCAACTTCCATCAAGCCAGCAACGTGAAAAAGGATACAGGGAAGCTCTAACTGCCAATGGCATTAATATAGACAAAACCTATATCAAATACGGGGATTCCAGTCATGAAAGCGGCGTAAAGTTATGCGAAGAACTGCTGAACCTTTCCGCTCCGCCTGATGCGCTTTTCACAGGCAATAACCTGATTACCCTGGGTGCCCTGGAAACCATTCATAAAAAGCAACTAAATATTCCACAGGATATTGCCATCATTGGTTTTGATGACATGTACTGGGCAATTTCCCTGAATCCTCCGTTGACTGCAGTGCGCCAGCCTGCTTATGAAATCGGGAAACGTGCTGCAGAACAGCTCATTCAGAGGATTAATGACCCGACGCGCCCAACGGTAAATATGATCCTTAAAACCGAATTAATGATCCGCAGTTCCTGTTGAAAGAATGCCGTTTAGGGGAAAAAGGTTTTATAATTTTCCAAAAAACTCAATTTTCTAAAGTAATAGTATCCTTTAATTTTTCAGAAATGAATAGAATCAAATTAAATAATCCGTCAAGCTTAGTTTTCGGAGCCGGTTGCATTAACCAAATAGCTGAGGATTATAAAATTACAGAATGCAAACGTTTTTTCATTATAACCATTCCCCCTGTACTGGAACAAATATCGTCCCTGCTTAATGACTTATCCTCTAAGGGTATTGCTATCAAAACCATTACAACCATTAAGGGTGAACCATCCTTTTCCGATTTTGAACAAATTCTTTCTGCTGCCCGGGATTTCCAAGCAGACAGTGTGGCCGGCATAGGAGGGGGAAGTGTCATGGACGTGTCCAAACTTGTGGCAGCTTTGTTCGACGGAAAACAACAGGCCAAGTCAGTTGTCGGAACCGGCCTGATTAAAGGCCGTCATATTCCACTAATTTGTGCGCCCACAACATCCGGTACGGGAAGCGAAGTATCTCCCAATGCCATCCTTCTGGACGAAGAGCAACATGCCAAGTTGGGAATCATCAGCCCATGGCTTGTCCCGGATAAAGTGTATGTGGATCCATCCTTGACCCGGGGATTGCCACCTCAGGTAACTGCTTTTACAGGAATCGATGCACTTACCCATTGTATTGAAGCTTATACCAACCGCTTTGCCCATCCCATGGTAGACACCTTTGCACTGGAAGGCATCAGGCTGATCTCGACCAACCTCAAAAAAGCTTATGAAAATGGGAATGATCTGGAAGCACGTTCCAACCTTTCTTTGGGAAGTGTGTACGGAGGGATGTGCCTTGGCCCGGTAAATACTGCAGCTGTTCATGCCCTTGCCTATCCCCTTGGAAGTGATTATAAAATTGCCCATGGCATATCAAATGCTTTGATGTTGACCTATATTATGGAATTCAACCTTTCAAGTTCAGAAAACCGCTATGCCAATATTGCCAGGGGAGCGGGAATTAGCAACAGCAAATCAGATCATGAAGCAGCTCTGGAAAGTATATCCTTCTTCAGAAAACTTATAAAGGATTGCGGAATGCCTTTAAAACTATCAGAAATCGGCATTCCTTACGGTGACATTAAAAAACTTGCAGAATCAGCATTACTGGTCCAACGGCTTCTAAAAAACAATCCAAGGGAAATATCCCTTGCTGATGCCGAATCAATTTATCAAAAAGCCTACTAGATGAAACCAAAACAAACACTATATAAGGGAGCTATCATTCCAATGGTCACCCCCATTAACGAGGACCTTACGGTGGATGTTGAATCCACCGCAAGAATCCTCGATACTTTTATGGAGGCCAGTGTTTCTCCGTTTGTGCTTGGAACTACGGGTGAATCCCTATCCTTATCGACCGGACAAAAAACCTTATTGGTACAAACGACAATTAACCATATAAATCACAGAGTCAGTGTTTATGCAGGTATTTCAGGAAACTGTTTGGCCGAATCAATTGAACAGGCCAATCAATTTGCAGGATATGGAGTAGATGCAGTTGTAGCACATCTGCCTTTCTATTATCCTTTATCAGACAATCAAATAATTCGATATTTTCTGCAACTGGCCGACAACATTAAATGCCCGTTAATTATATACAATATGCCGGGCACGACCCATTTATCAATACCCATCGAAATAATTGACAAATTGAGTTTTCACCCCAACATTGCAGGAGTCAAAGATTCTGAAAAAGGGTTGGAAAGGCTTGAACAGTCTGTTAAACTTTGGAACAAACGGCCCGATTTTGTTTATCTGATGGGCTGTGCCGTTCAATCCGCAATTGCCCTGCATAAAGGAGCAGATGGAATCGTACCCAGCCTGGGCAATTTTGTGCCCCAACTTTATGGGAAATTATACAATGCCATTCTGAATGATGATAACGGTACTGCAGAATTATTGCAGTCACAGTCCAACGAAATAGCAACAATTTATCAAAAGGATAAAACATTAAGCCAGTCCATCCCTGCATTAAAAACGATGATGTCGGCAATTGGTTTGTGCAAACCCTACGCGATGCCGCCTATGATCACCCTGAGCGACGAAGAACAAAAAATAATCAGAAACCAGGCCTTGGAAGTTCATGAAAAATTTTCCAGTCTTTTCCCTCAACCAGTAAAGCAGGGAGCAAGTAATTAATAAGAAATGAAAGATTCACAAAAACATATTCCACTTTTAGCCATTACGATGGGTGATCCTGCCGGTATAGGGCCCGAAATTGCAGTTAAAGCATTTTCCTGCAGGACCGTTCATCAGATTTGCAGGCCCTTATTGATCGGCCATGGCCCGACTATAGAAAAAGCCATAGAAATCAGCAACATCAATCTAAAAATCAGAACCATCTACGATCCGGCTGAAGCAGTATTTCAAAACGATATAATAAATGTTCTGGAGATTGGCGGAGAACAGGATGATCATGTTGAATTTGGCAAAGTTTCAGCTGCTGCCGGGGATTATGCATTCCGTGCCGTTAAAACAGCCATTGATTTGGCCATGCAGAAAAAAGTGGATGGGACCGTAACCGGTCCAATTAATAAGGAAGCCATCAATAAAGCAGGTCATCATTTTTCAGGCCATACCGAAATATATGCACACTATACCCATACATCCAAATATGCAATGTTACTGGCAGATAAAAATTTAAGGGTAATCCATGTGACCACACATGTTTCGTTGCGCCAGGCCTGCGATTTGGTCAAGAAAGAAAGGATAAAGGAGGTGATTCAACTTCTTCACGAGGGATTAAGAAAATTAGGCTATGCCAATCCGCATATCGGAGTAGCCGGCCTTAATCCGCACTCGGGTGAAGGAGGATTATTTGGCCTGGAGGAAATTGAAGAAATTATCCCAGCCATTCAGGAAATGAAGGATTCAGGATTATGGGTAGAAGGACCTGTTCCGGCCGATGCCCTTTTTGCCCTGGCCAACGGCGGAAAATTTGACGGCTGCGTGGCCATGTACCACGACCAGGGGCATATCCCGTTCAAAGTCCTTGGATTTGAATATGACAAAGCCAAATCAACCATGAAGAGTGTGAAGGGAGTAAATATCACGTTGGGCCTGCCCATACTCAGAACTTCTGTGGATCATGGAACTGCGTTTGAAATCGCAGGAAGGGGAATTGCAAGCCCCGATGCATTAATCAATGCCATCGAATATGCCGTAAAAATATTAAATAACTAATTAACTGAAATTTATGATTGCTGTCATTGCTGACGATTTTACCGGAGCTGCTGAAATAGGGGGGATTGGATTAAGGCACGGGCTAAAGGTAGTTATTGAAACGGAAAATATTAGACGTTGCAATACCGACCTGCTTGTTATTGCCACAAACACTCGGTCACTTCATGCCAAAGAAGCATCTGTATATACGGAAAATATTACAAAACAACTATTGAAATTAAATCCTGCCTTTATCTATAAAAAAATAGATTCAGTATTAAGAGGGAACATTATCGGGGAATTGGCAGCAATGATGTATGCTTCTCAGAAGAAAAGAGCCATAGTTGTTGCAGCCAATCCTGTTTTCAACAGGGTTATCCGGGATGGCATCTTTTTTATAGACAACATTCCTTTAAAAGAGACCTGTTTTTCCACTGATCCGGAATATCCTATTCATTCCTCATCTGTACTTGAAATTCTGGGGAAAAATTCTTCTGTAAAAAATTGCAGGTTTAATGAATTGTTACCCGAAGAGGGCATCATTATTGGTGATGTGGAAAATGATAATGACCTGAAACATTGGGCTGTCCATATTGATGCTCAAACGTTACCTGCAGGGGCCTCCGGATTTTTTGATGCCCTGATCAGAAAACATGAAGTTATGCCCTCCTGCAATATTTCAAAATTACTGCCCTTCGGAGAAAAGGCTCTTTATGTTCTGGGAAGTACTTACCCTAAAGACACGGACTTTTTGAAAAAACTGGAAGAAAACGACCATTATCTCTCCAACATTCCTGAAGAAATATACTGCAATAAAAACTATGATCCGAAATATCTTGAAGCATGGGCAAACGATATTGTACATGCCATCGAAAACCATAAAAAAGTAATTGCTTCAATTTTCCATGATTCCATCAATGAACCGGATATAGCAATCAGAATAAGTGAAACCATAGGAATATTGATCAAAAAAGTAACGGAAAAAACCAATTTGAATGAATTGTTGCTTGAAGGGGGTAGAACGACATCAGTTGTCCTGAAGCATTTAAAAATAAACCGTTTAATCCCGATTCAGGAATTGGATACCGGTGTAATACGGATGAAAATAGAAGGGAAATCCAACTTCTGTGTGACGACTAAACCCGGAAGTTATTTCTGGCCGGAAAGTATTCTATCACAGCTAACTGAATAAATGGTTCCAAAACCTAAAATTAATACTTAATAAACCTAACTTATAAATGTTGCATTCCAACTTACATATTATTGATTACCTGATCATCATCATCTTTTTATTGGCTCCGATTGCCGTCAGTCTTAAGTTTTCAAAAAGGCAAAAAAATACGAAAAATTATTTTACGGCAAATGGTTCAGCACCCTCATGGGCAATTGGATTGTCCATTCTGGCCACCTTAATTAGCAGCATTACCTTCTTGGCATACCCGGGTGAAGGATTTGCATCAAATTGGATCTTGCTGGTTCAGGGATTGATGGTCCCCTTAACCTTAATGTTTTTCATTGGATTTATTGTCCCCCTTTACCGGAATGCCATTCATCTGAGCGCATACGAATATTTTGAACAACGTTTCGGTTTTGGTGCACGTTTGTACAGTTCCTTGGGCTTTTTCCTGGCTCATTTTTCAAAAATGGGGACAGTATTTTATCTTTTAGCCCTGGCTATCTCGAAAATGATAGGGGCCAACACCATTGAGCTAATCTGGATTACCGGCTTTGTGGTCATTTTCATCACCCTGATCGGAGGGATGGAAGCAATTATATGGATGGATGTGATACAGGGAATTCTTTTAATTGCAGGTGGACTAATCAGCCTTGGAGTTATTTTGTTTACTACTCCGGGCGGAATATCCGCTATTTGGGAGGTAGCTAAAACCAACGGCAAAATTGGATTTGGTCCCTTTGACCTTGATTTCGCACGACTCACTTTTTGGGTTATGGTATTAAATGGAATTTTTTATGCCATCCAGAAATACGGAACCGACCAGACCATGGTTCAACGTTATCTCACGGCGAAATCTGATAAAAAGGCAATAAAAGCTTCATGGATTGGAGTTTTGTTAAGTGTCCCTGTTTGGGCGCTCTTCATGTTCATTGGAACAGCACTTTATGCATTCTATCATATTAAAACGGGAGGATTACCCGCGAATATTAAGCCGGACGGAGTATTCCCCTACTTCATTATGACCCAACTGCCTGTTGGAATAGTAGGATTAGTACTTTCAGCACTCTTTGCGGCTGCAATTTCATCACTGGATGCCGACCTGAATTGCCTCTCCGCAATCTGCGTGGGCGATTATTACAAAAGATTCAAAAAGAACTGTACTGAAAAACAATGTATGCTCTTCAGCCGTCTGGTAGTTTTACTGGCAGGTTTAACTTCAGTGGCTATTGCAACTTACTATGTCAAAAACCAGGGAACCAAGGGAGCCCTGGAAACAGTATTTGCCCTGTATGCAATTTTTTCTGGTGGAATCGCCGGTTTGTTTTTATTGGGAATTTTCAGTAAGAGAGCCAATAAACAGGGAGCCTATATAGGAATTTTCGCCTGCATTCTTTTTACTGCTTATGCAATACTCACCTCCACCAAGTTTAACATTGGAGGTTATGAACATAAAATTCTTGACTTGGGAAGGTTCAATTTTTCGCAGCATAAATATATGATTGGGGTATATAGTCATTTGATACTATTCATTGTAGGATATTTGGCAAGTTTCTTATTTAAAAGGCCCCAAAATATTACACACTTAACCTACTATGGTTGGGACAAAAAGGGGAAAGAGCAAAAAAAAACCTATTCGACATTAACAGTAAGTCATACTGATCCTGAAGAAAAACCAATAAAAGAAAAACGCTATGAAAAAGAACATGCAAACTAATTCGAATCATAAGGACAAAGCTCCACCCTAAAAGTAATCTAATGACCTCAAGTACATTTAATTATCCTCTATTAATCTTTAATATTATCTATTAACAATGAATTCATTATTTTTTTACTAATTAAATCCAAAATTTATGAAGAAACGATTTCTGATCTTATCAATCCTTGTTTTTCTCACCGCTCATTTGTTTGCCCAAACCATAGTGAAAGGTGTAGTAAAAACATCGACCGGAGATCCTGTTCCTGGAGTAACTGTAATGATTAAAAGTACCAAAACGGGTACAGTTACCGATGTGGATGGGAAATACTCTATTCGTGCTATCGAACAGGACGTTCTGGTTTTCTCCGCTATAGGTATGAAAAAACAGGAAATACCGGTAGGGAAACAGTCGCAAATTGACGTTACCATGGCTGAAGATGCCACCCTGCTTCAAGAAACAGTTGTAGTAGGATATGGTTCCCAGAAAAAAGCGAACCTGACCAGTGCAGTGGAAGTAATCGCACCAAAAGAAGTTGCAGATCTTCCAGTCAGCAATCTGGGAGCAGCTCTTAGCGGGAGGGTTAATGGTCTTTCAGTTACGGGTGGTATGGCCCGTCCAGGTGTTTCAGCTTCATTGGAAATTCGTAGTCCCTTCTCGTATTCAAAAGATGGGGGTTCGCTAAACCCTATCCTCATTATTGATGATGTCATCCAGATTGATGGTTCTTCATCTTCACAAGCTCCTGATTATTCGCGTTTCAACAATTTAGATCCTTCTGAAATTGAAAGTATCACGATATTGAAGGATGGTGCAGCTGCAATTTATGGAGCACGTGCATCTCAGGGAGCTATTATTGTGACCACAAAAAAGGGGAAAATCAACCAGGCTCCCAGAATAACCTATTCAGGACTTTACGGAGTGAACGATGCAACTTCCCTTCCCAAGACCCTCTCTGCATACCAGGAAGGAATTTGGTGGAACGAATATGCCGGACCTTACGGAGCGAACAGATCGGTTACCACTCTTCGTAACTTTTTTCAGCCTGATGAGTTGGATTCATTGAAAAACATAGACTACAACTGGCTGAATAAAGCCTGGAGGGTAGGAAACAATGTTCGCCATACAATCAATATTGACGGAGGTTCCCAGCGTGCAACGTATTTTGCATCAGCCACCTATTACACCCAAAACTCAAACCTGAATACCGGGAAATTCAATAAGTGGACATTCCGCGCAGGAACAACAATTAACGTGGCCTCTAACTTTAAAGTCAAACTTCAACTTTCAGGCGACGATACATACAAAAAGAACCCATTTAATAAGGTAGGTGGTGAAAATTTAGATAACGACTACATTATGCTGGTTGGTATGCCAAAATATTTCCCCTGGGAAGTCGATGGCCAGTCCAATTACCTTATGCTAAATCCCTACACCTACCCCAGTACAAATGCGAATAATCTTTCTGCGTTTAACTACTTTCAAATGCAAAATCAGGACAATTACTCCGAAAACCGCGGCATAACTTATAATGTCAATGCAAGCGCAGAATATGATGTACCTTTTATCAAGGGGTTATCTGTAAAAGGCATGTTTAACAGATCGTACGCATTAGCAACTAACAACCAGATAGGTACTCAATATACCCTTCTTCTCCCCACTAAACTGGGAGGAAGCGGTGAACACCTTTTCCTGCCCTCAAGCGAAGGAGCAGTATATGTGTCTGACATCAACTCCCGCAATGGCAACCGTATGTTATGGGACAGGAACTATACCATTGCCTATCAGTCTAACTTTTTTGTGAATTACGAAAAGCAAATCGGCAAACACAATGTAACAGGGATGTTCTCTATCGAACAAAGCACAAGCGAATACAACTCCATGCGTATGATTGCAAATACTCCTCTTGTGAATAACAACGGACAATCAAACACAGCCATCGGGGGTATCGATGTTTCAAATAGCAATACAGGCAGGATGGAATCTGGAACCTTGTCCTATTTGGGCCGTTTAACTTACAACTATGCCAATAAGTACAACTTTACTTACCTCATCCGTTCGGATGCCTCCACTAAATTTGCACCGGCAAACTATTGGGGTACTTTCCAGTCATTAGGCGCTGCTTGGGTTATGTCCGAAGAAAATTTTTTCAAAGACAATATCCATTTTATTGATTACTTAAAACTCAGAGGAACTTTAGGTTTTACGGGTAAAGACAACACAAAAGCATGGCAATGGAGACAACGCTATACTTATCAGGGCGATAAAGGGGGTTACTTCGGAACCAATTCAACTTCTTCTCCTACTGTAGGCTACAAGATGGAAGCATCTCCCAACCCTGATGCAAAATGGGACAACGACACGAAATACGACCTTGGTTTGGATGCAACCATGTTGCAACAAAGGTTTTCGACCAGTATCGACTGGTGGAAAGACCATAACACCAATATGCTTATTGTCCGTACAGCTCAGGCACCTGTAACTGTTGGAGGCAGCAGTGCCGACGAAAATTACGCCGGAATTGATGCCTATGGTATTGAAATAACCCTTAACTGGAGTGATAAAATTACTAAAGATTTGAGATATAATATCAACTTCATAACGGGCTGGTCTGATACCAGGGTCAGAAAATGGGATCAACCTGCAGTGATCTACCCCTGGACAACCAACCAGATAGGGAAATCAACAGACAATGGAGTATGGGGTTACGATTGTTTAGGTATGTTCCGCAATCAAGCCGATATAGACAACTATGTTGCCAAGTACCTCACAAAACCTGACGGTACAACAGGTACTATGTTCGGTCTTGCCGCCACCGCATTACAACCGGGTATGCTTTATTACCGTGATGTTCGGGGTGCAATTAATACCGATGGTAGCTTCCAGCCTGCCGATGGAATTATTGATTCAAATGACCAAATTAAATTGGCCAAGAAATCAAGCAATCCCTGGGGCTTTACTACTAACCTGGGAGTAAATTACAAAGGTTTACAGCTCAACGCTCAAATTTCCGGTTCATGGGGCGGATTTTCCACCTTGGATGCCACAACTCAAAGTTCATCGTCCTCGGCCTTTATCAAAAACCAGGCAGCATATTGGGCAGACATGTTTGATCCGGATTCTAACCCCAACGGAAAGTATCCCAACCAATATCAATACACACAAAATTCTGCAACTTCCAAATTCTGGAAAATCTCATCGGTCAGAATGCAGCTTAGGACACTAACTCTGGCCTATTCCTTGCCTCAACCCCTTTTAACTAAATTAAAAGTTGAAGGATTACGTTTTAACGTTTCCATGACCAATGTTGTCAGTTTCTTAAACCCGTATAGTTATCGTGATCCACTGACTGACATGAATGGGTATCCGACACTAAGAACCATGTCTCTTGGGGTTAACCTGACATTATAATAATTTTAATTATAAAGAAAATGATAAGGAAATATATATTAGGGATGATATCGATAGCCGCAATAGTATTGACAAGTTGCAGCGATCAGTATCTTGAGAACATGAAAGACTACTCCGGTTTTAACGAACAGGTTTTTACTGAGCCTTCAATGGCAGCCGGTTATGTCGATTACATCTATAATCAGATGGAACCCGGGAATAATTCCACCCCTATTCAGACATTGGGTGATGGAATTAATTATTCTACTACTTTTTCTACTACTACCGATGAATTTGCAGGTACAACGAGCTTGAACAATAACGGTTCAACTCTCACAAATTCAAGTGTATCTACATATTTCGGTTCACCTCTAAGTGGGTCTATTGTAAACAATCCCTATACGCGTATTAAGCAAATAAATCTTTTCCTAGAAAATATAGACGTTTACGGGAAAACAACCATCACCTTAGCCCAACGCAACAAAATGAAGGGACAGATGTATTTTTGGAGGGCATGGCAATATTTTGATTTGGTACGCCTTTACGGGGGTGTCCCAATGGTAATGCATTCCCAAAAGCCATCATCTACAGACACAACGATTCGTATTCCTAGAAGCACGACAACAAAATGCATCAGCCTTATTTGCCAGGACCTCGATTCAGCCATCACTCTCCTCCCGGCAACCATGGTGGGTAATGATTACGGGCGTATTGACAAAGCAGCTGCCGCAGCTTTCAAAGCTAGAGTATTGTCTACTATTGCCACGCCGGTATTCAATTCTGATTGGCAAAACATTTCGAGTGCAAAATGGCAGGCTGCTTACGATGCACATGTAGCAGCATTGCCATATCTTGATGCTGCAGGCAAAGGTCTTTATGGCGAAAGCAAACCCGGTACACGTGCCAAAGCCTGGAGCGATATGTTTAAGCAATCCCTGAACGGTCAAACAAGAAAAGTTAATCCTGAAGCCATTATTGTTTACCTGTATTCTTCTGCCATTTCTTCCGGGAGTTCTGCATATAAAGCAAATGGTTGGGAAAATGCAATCCGAACTACCCTCTCAGGAGGAGGTGCATCAATAAAAACCACTGCACAAATGATTGACAAATTCCCTATGGCTGATGGAACCAGGCCGGTGAAGGGTGTTAATTATGACACCTTAAATTTCTTTGTCAACCGCGATCCCCGTTTTTATAGAACTTTCGCGTTCAATGGCAGTTTCTGGCCCTATAAAGATTCTATCAGCAATGCCACGGTCTGGTCATATTACTGGCAAAAGAATGCTACCAGTCCGACTACCCTGTACTATGCAGAAGCTGGTTCTATGCCTTCCGGAGGAGCCTTTGTAAGGAAAATGTCACAAGACGGAAATATCGCTAAAGCCGACTTTTTATATTCGGTATCGGATATTATAGAATTCCGCTATGCTGAATTTTTGTTAAATTGGGCAGAATGTGCAGCAGGTATCAATCATCTGCAGGAAGCTTATGATATTTTGAAACGTATCCGTATACGTGCATCCATTCCCGCAGGTACAGATGGCACTTACGGACTTGGAACAGATATTCTGAACGACAGATACAAAATGTTCGAAGCGATTCTTTATGAAAGAAGTATTGAACTCGCATACGAAGGAAAACGCTTCTGGGACTTAAGGAATTGGGAACTATTTGGAAATACTGATAATGGTGACCAGGTATGCAACCTTCTTGGAATAACTCCCCTAAATGGTACGCGACGTACTGGTTTCTATATCCAGGTTGATCCGGGTAAAGCAGCCGTTTCTGCATTAAACAGTCATGGCTATGGAACAGGAAACGGTCTCTCTTATGACCCTCTGTACAAAGCCGGAGTCCGGCCCAAATATGATGGTTCTTCAATAAACGCTACAGTTGGCAGGGTCGACCCTGATGCATCGGATGCAAACTGGAATATCGGAATTACAAACCTGCAGACATTCTATAATACATATTTAAAACGAGTATATAAGAATGATCTCGATGCTACTAAGTCTCCAGTTTTTTCATTTGCATTTCTACCTCAGTATTATTTCTTTGGTATCAATCAAAACGTACTCCAGGCAAATGATTATCTAAACGATCAACAAACTAAAGGTTGGCTGAATGTTTATGGCCAGAGTGGAACATTTGATCCGACAGAATAAATGTAAAGCGTACAGGATGCTTTTTTTTGTATATCATCCGATATCGTACTTAAATTTAAAAATCAATTTTTTACCCCGACAGGAATAATCCTGTTGGGGTATTAAAATATACCTGTTGCTATTCAACAATCTTTTAAGAACTCATCATGTAAAACATATATCATATTCTTTTGTTTTTCTGCATATTACCGTACTTAATATTTCATAAATTTGACAGTAAATTGCATTTAATGCTTCAATATATATTCAGTATTCATCAATAACAAACAGTATGGCAAAAATGAAAAAATATTTAATTCCATGTTTCATGTTGGTAATGCTTCTATTTCAGCATCAAACAGTTTCGGCCCAATATCCGAAAATAACTCCGGAAGTCAAAGCTGCTGCAGATTCCCTGCTAAACCGCGAGCAACGGCTTTCCGATGCTGCCTGGGAAAAAGCCCTGCCAATAATTGACGAAGAAGCCCGTCATGGCAAACCTTATATTCCCTGGGCCGCCAGGCCAACCGATCTTCCCCAGGCTGATATTCCAGCATTTCCGGGAGCTGAAGGTGGCGGTAAATATACCTTTGGCGGACGTGGCGGTAAAGTAATTACAGTAACCAGTCTGGACGACAGAGGACCCGGTACTTTGCGTGAAGCCTGCGAACAGGGCGGAGCCCGTATCATCGTTTTCAATGTTTCCGGGATTATTCACCTGAAAAGCCCTATCATTGTCCGTGCACCCTATATCACCATTGCCGGACAAACTGCTCCGGGAGATGGGATATGTGTAGCCGGTGAATCATTCTGGGTGAATACCCACGATGTGATCATCCGTCATATGCGTTTCCGTCGTGGAGAGACATGGGTAGGCCGCCGCGATGATGCTTTGGGCGGAAATCCTGTCGGAAATGTAATTGTTGACCACGTTTCCGCCAGTTGGGGCCTGGACGAAAACATGTCCATGTACCGCCATATGTTTGACCCGGGTGGAGGATTAAAAGAAGAGAAAATGGGAACAGTCAATATTACCATACAGAACAGTATTTCATCAGAATCCCTTGACACCTGGAACCATGCGTTTGGAAGTACCATGGGCGGTGAAAACTGCACTTTTGTCCGTAACCTCTGGGCTGACAATGCAGGCCGTAATCCCTCTATTGGGTGGAATGGGGTATTTAATTTCGTCAATAATGTCGTTTTCAACTGGCATCACCGTTCAGTGGATGGCGGAGATTATACTGCCCTGTACAACATGATCAACAACTATTACAAACCCGGTCCGGTAACACCCAAAGATGAGCCTGTAGGCCACCGTATCCTCAAACCCGAATCAGGCCGCAGCAAACTCGGGTATAAGGTTTTTGGCCGTGTGTACGCAAATGGGAATATCGTCGATGGTAACGAAAAAGTAACCAGCGACAACTGGGCTGGCGGCATTCAGGTTGAAGAAGATCCGGATGCCGGCAAATATGAACCTTATATGCGGGTCAATAAGCCCTTCCCAATGGCTCCGGTCACAATAATGCCTGCCTTGGATGCTTATAATTTTGTTTTGGATAATGCAGGTGCAACTTTACCCAAACGCGATGCAGTTGATACCAGGGTAATTGAGCAAGTAAGAACAGGCAAAATAGCTTATAAGGAGGTGAATACCGATACCATGAGCCAGTTTAAACCGAGGAAACTCCCAAAAGATTCATACAAATTGGGAATTATCACAGCAATATTCGAGGTGGGCGGTTATCCCGAATACAAAGGAAAATCTTATAAAGACACCGATGGAGACGGAATGCCCGATGAATGGGAAATCAGGCACGGTTTGAATCCTAAAGATCCGTCAGATGCCAACCTTGATTCTAATGGAGACGGATACACCAATATTGAAAAGTACATTAACGGTATTGATCCGTCTAAAAAAATTGACTGGACAGATCCCAAAAATAATATCGATGTCCTTGCAAAAGGCAAAGGACCTTTGTGGAAAAGATAGTTAGTGCACTTTATCATAATGAGTTAAGTTTAGGTTCTGAAGTACTTTTGTACTTCAGAACTTTGAAAAATTTCAAATAAAAATTTTACATTTTATTTGGCCCTGCAAGAATTTTGCACTATTCACATTAATACAAAAATTATGAACCTGTTGACCAGATTATTTACCGGAATTTTGTTATTTTTCATGTCTATTCCTGCAATGGCTATTACTCCTCAAAAAAACACAAATCCGCAAGAGGAAGAAGCAGCCTATACCCAAGTTATTACTCAAAGAGCAGCCAAAATTGTTGCAACACTTAATATTTCAGATTCCATCAAAGCAAATCGAGTTACCGACATTATTGCCAACCAATACCGCAACATCAAAAAGCTCGATGAATCCAGAGATGCCGAACTGAAAACCATAAAAACAGATACTATAAAAAGTAAAACTGAAAAAGAAACATTAACAAAAAGCATTGAAGAAAAATTCAATAAAAACAGGACCCAATTGCACAAAGAATACCTTTCATTGCTTTCCAAAGAACTTTCTTCAGAACAAATCGATAAAGTAAAAGACGGCATGACTTATGGTAAAGTCAAATTTACTTATGACGGATATATTCAGGAAGTTCCATCTCTTACAGACGTTCAGAAAAAACAAATTTTGGACTTTCTGATTCAGGCACGCGAAGAAGCCATAGATGCAGGATCATCAAACAAAAAATCTGAAATTTTCAAAAAATATAAAGGCCGCATTGCAAATTATCTGACCAGTCAGGGCTATGATATGAAAAAAGAACGGACCGAATGGGGTAAACGG
>JAUZOH010000051.1 GCA_030706565.1 Bacteroidota bacterium
CGTAATATATTGTTTCTTTGCCGGCTTAAAATAACTTTTGAAACATAATGAGAAATTCTTTTTTAATTGCTGTAATGATATTGTTGTCAATTACTTCGTTACAGGCACAGACGAACAATGACTTATTAAATGTATTGACCAGAAATCAGGTCATATCCCAGAAACAGGCAGATTCACTTCGAAATGAGGCGAATAAAAATGCGGAGCAAAAAAATGGAATTAAGTCAGTTTTAAATAATACTAACAAAGCTTTACAAATTACTGGATTTACTCAATTCCGTTATCAGGAATTAGACCAGGCAGGGAAGAAAGATGGTTTTGACCTTCGGAGAGCCCGTGTTGTTTTTAAAGGAGATGTTTTAAAAAACTGGAGCTATTTTGTTCAGTTTGATATGGCATGTTCTCCCCGTTTGCTTGATGCATATGCCAATTTAAAACTGTCGGATGCTTTGATGTTTACCTTTGGACAATTTAAGGTTCCTTTATCCCGTGAAAGTCTTATTTCTTCAGGTAAGTTGGAAACCCTTGACTGTTCACAGGTTGTGGAAGCGCTGGTCGCCAGGCCTGGAGATGTAATTGGCAATCAATTGGGATACGACCAGGGGGTAAAGGTGAGCGGTGATTTGTTCAAACTAAATGACCGGCACTTACTTGAATATCAATTGGCTGTAGTAAATGGAGCAGGTATAAATGTTACGGGCGATAATAATGAATCTAAAGATTTGGCTGGAAGGATGATCGTTCATGCCGT
The DNA here is from genome assembly GCA_030706565.1 of Bacteroidota bacterium. Classification (NCBI taxonomy): domain Bacteria; kingdom Pseudomonadati; phylum Bacteroidota; species Bacteroidota bacterium. The sequence continues at coordinate 752 of JAUZOH010000051.1, forward strand.
CAAAGGACTTGATTTAGGCGGTTCCTTCTACAAAGGGCTTGACAATTGGAATTCTACAGTCAACAATGTTGCTGTCAGCAATATCGCCAGAAAACGCGACAGGATTGGTTTCGACCTTTATTATACTTTGGGCGGTGCTTCCCTGCAAAGTGAATATTTGAAAGGATGGGATGGAAATATCATCAGGTCCGGCTATTATGTTCAGGCTGCTTATTTTGTGATGCCCGGCAAATTGCAATTGCTTGCAAAATATGATTCTTACGATCCTAATAAGGATGTATCCAAGGATAAATCGAATTGGTACATTTTAGGAGCAAATTATAATTTGGGGCCAAATTCAAGATTGCAGGTTGCCTATAATATAAAAACTGAAGAAGGTACTGAAATTCATAACAATATGGCTGCAGTTCAGCTCCAGATAGGTTTTTAAACCTTTATGAAATTTTTAATTCATATCACTTTCATCTACAGATTTATAAAAATTAAGTTTGTATTATGAAAGTGATATTTTGTTAATCACTCCTCCTTTTTTCACTCTTAATCCTTTAAAAGTATTGATTTAATTTTGTCGGCATTAGTTTAGGAATGGGTATTAAACTTTTTTGTAATTAAATTGTCTAAAAGGCAAGTTTAAAAATTTGAAAAAAGATAATGAATATTGATCGTTTATTGAAAAAGATTGTGTTTCCGTTGTTTTTCATCATGTTTTGCAGCAATATCATCTTGGCGCAAAATGCACCGGAAAAAAGTAGAAAAGCCAAAATATCCGGCAAAATTATAGATGATGCAAATAATCCTTTGTCCTATGTCAATATTACTCTTTACAGGGATAAGGATTCTGTTTTGGTGACCGGGGCCCTTTCAGATGCAGAGGGGAAATTTCAATTGAATAATTTGAATTTTGGAAAATATACTTTGAAATTCAGTTATATGGGATTCAAAACCAAGGTTTTTAAAGGAGTAACGCTCAGTTCGGAGAAACCTATGCTGGTTTGGAATACTGTCCAGCTACAGGAAAATGCCAAAGTGCTTTCTGAAGTTCAGGTTGTCGCTGAAAAGCCCGGTGTTCAATATAAACTGGATAAGAAAATTGTAAACATTGAACAAAACCTGGTCAGTGCCGGAGGAACGGCCCTTGACGTGATGAGGAATGTACCTTCCATTTCGGTTGATGTGGATGGGAATGTAAGTTTGCGCGGCAATTCAAATGTGAATATCCTGATAGACGGAAGACCTTCAGGGTCAACCGGTGAAAGCCTCTCTTCTGTTCTTGACCAGATTCCGGCCAGCTCCATTGAAAATATCGAAATCATTACCAATCCCTCTGCAAAATATGATCCTGAGGGTACCGGAGGTATTATCAATATCATTCTCAAAAAAGAAAAAAGGAATGGACTAAATGGCATGATTTCTTTAAACGCTGGGACCAGGGATAAATATACCGGTACCGCGACCATGAATTACAGGATTAATAAATTTAATTTCTATGGGACTTACGATGCAAGGGCTTTCCATGCTACCGGTACGGGGCATAACGACCGTACACTGTTTTATAAAAATTCGGAAGGCGCTGTCGATTCTACCAATTCGCTTATACAGGACGGCAATATGGTAATGAATTTTAAAATGCAGGATTTTAAAATCGGTTCAGATTATTTTATTAACGGTAAAAATACCCTGGGTTTTTATTTTATGAGAAGGGACGGTCATCCCAACCGGAACATGAATATCATCAATTCGATGTATGATAATGACGGCAATTTATACAACAATTATCAACGGTTGACATGGGATAAAAGCCATTTCGGCGGCAACGATTATGTTTTAAATTATCGTAAGACGTTTGACAAGAAAGATCAGGAATTTACTGCTGATTTTAATTATTCGCGTACGGGATTTTCTGATGATCAGAATTTTAACCAAAACAATCTTTTAGCGCCTAATTCTGATACGTCTGTTGAAAAGCAATTTTCAAACCGGAATAATCATTCAAACCGGGGAAGTGTGGAACTTAATTATGTTCAACCCCTTGGAAGCGGCAGATTAGAGGCTGGTTACAAACTGAATTATCGCCAGAATGAATCTGACTATAAGATGTACGACATTGTTAATTCCGATACTATATTTGATTCCAATGTAAGCAACCATTTTAAATATAACGAACAGATCCATAGCTTGTTTGCTACCTACGGGAATACATTAGGCAAATTACAATATCAACTTGGAAGCCGTTTGGAACAGGCTTTTACTTCTTCACAACAGAAAACGACGGATCAGAACTACTCGCACAATTACCTGAGTTTTTTCCCGAGTGTTCACTTAAATTATAAGAAATCAGAAAAGGAACAGTTCCAGCTGAGTTACAGCCGCAGAATTAACCGGCCGCGTATTTGGAATATCAATCCTTTTACGGATTATTCGGACCCGAAAAATTTGAGGCGGGGTAATCCTCAACTGAACCCGGAATATATCAATTCCTATGAAGTTGGTTATTCAAGGTTTTGGAAGAATTTCTCGGTTAATTCCGATATCTTTTATCACCAGACTTTGAATATGATGACTTCTATCAAGACTGCCTTGAATGCTGATACTACCCTGTCCACTTTCCAGAATCTCTCCAGTGAGGATTCTTATGGTGGTGAACTGATCCTGCAAAATACCATTACCAAATGGTGGAATGTCAATACCAGTTTTACCTTCTTCAGAACAATTCTGCACGGCGTGCCCAACAGTGCATCTTCAAATCAGAATTACAGCTGGTCAGGCAAGCTTAATTCCAATATGACCCTTATGAAAAATCTCAGCCTGCAGATTATTGGCAGTTATGATGCGCCCGTAGTTACAGCACAGGGGAAGAACCTGGCCGTTTATGGAGTTGATTTGGGATTGCGTAAGGATATTTTTAAAAGTAAAGCTTATCTGACTGCCCGGGTCAGCGATATTTTCAATACAAGAAAATTTGAAAGCAGGACATATTCAACCAGTTTCAACGAAACCAGCTGGCAACGCCGTGAATCACAAATATTCTTTATCGGGTTAACCTTTAAGATAAACGGAGGGATGAAGACAAAGAATAAAGATGATAAACAACAGCAAAATAATGAAGATTTAATCAATTCAGGTGAAGGAGGGAATATGGAATAAATCCATATTTCTTTTTTACCCTTTTTGATTTGTCAAATTTTAATTGGAAAAAATCAGGGATTTTTTTAAGATGACGCAACCTTTGAATTGTTTTTCCCATCTACTCGAAAAATAATGATATGAAGAACTTTAAGTTTATATTAGATGGTTCATCGTGGTTCCAGACACGAGGACAGAAAAAAGGAGAAATGAAATTTATTATTCTTTCTGAAACTTATGACCTGTATTTTCGATTATCAAAGGATCGTAAATATCTTATTCTGCATGATTTTTCAAAGAAATTATCTTGCGAGTGCCTTAATTAATTTTCTTTCCATATAGCTTTCTGCCTGCATATTTTGTAAATTTGTTCTAAGCCCGCCGATTTGAGGATATTTAGAAAGGGTATTTGGGGATAAATTGAAGTTTGCATGAGTATGTAACTTAATTATAGATAGTTATGCCGGCAGAAAACTTAAAGAGGTTACTTCCTGAAATAGGAGCAGAAGTCTGGATTGAACCCGGTCAGAAAGAAAGCGATATTGACAATTGGATGGGCATTTTGGCCGATAACCATTTTTCGGTTGCCCGTTTGTTTATCGTATGGAATTATGTTGAAACTTCGCCAGGGAATTTCGATTTCAGCCTTTATGATTTTGCTTTTGATGCTGCCCAACAGCATGGAATAAAAATTGAAGCAACTCTTACCCCTAATCATGGTCCGGCTTTTATCCTTTCTGAATATTTTTATAATGTTCAGGGTGATACAATCCCCAGGACCAATGCAGAGCTTGAAAAATCCAAAGTTTATATAGAGAAAACCGTAAGCAGGTATAGAAATCATCCTGCCCTGGATTACTGGTGGCTGATCAACGAACCAGGGCAGACTAATGTCCACGATTATTTTACTGTTGACCGCTACAAAGAATGGCTGAAAAACAAGTATGGCGAAATTGAACGCTTGAACAAAATATGGAATACGGCCTTTGCAGATTTTAATGCCATAGGTTATAACGAAATCTGGGATCATCCGCAGAGTTTTACGGCACCGGCTTCGTTTTTGGACTGGAATCTTTTCTGGCGTGAGAATCTGACATGGTATATAGGCTGGATTGCTGATGAAATAAGAAAGTATGACCTCATTCACCCTTTGCATACGAATCCTCATGCTTTGTTCGATAATCTATTCAGGTACGATCTGCCCGGATGGCGCGATTTCCTTGGTTCTTTAGGAGCCTCTGTACATCCTTCCTGGCATTTTGGATTGCTCGAACGTGACCAGTTTGCTTTTGGACTTTCCGCGGTTTGTGAAATCGTCAAAGGGGCTGGTGAACCTAATCCTTTTTGGATTTCGGAGATCCAGGGAGGAAATAATATCTGGAGTGCCAGCAGGCCGCTTTGTCCGGATGCTAAAGATATAGCCCAGTGGGTTTGGGTGGGTATCGGTTCGGGGGCTGCAAAAATACTGTTCTGGAGCTTAAACGCGAGGACTACAGGGGGGGAAGCCGGAGAGTGGTCATTGCTCGATTTCCAAAATCAGCCTACAGAAAGAACTGAAACAATTTCTGATATCGCCGGCATCCTTCAAAAATATAAAGATTTCTTCTCTCAAGCTAAACCGCTTAACCCTTTGGTTACTATCCTGCTGAGTTCCGAAACGATGCTGATAGAAGCCAGAAAAGACCTCTGGCACGACTATGACGGGCGCAGGGCCCAGGCCCATGTCATTTCCGCATTGGCTATCTTTCAAACTTTCCAGGAACTGGGAATTCCGGTTGCAATTAAATTGATTGACGATTTTGACTGGGAAAATGATTCGATATCCCGGTTTGTGGTTTTGCCCGATATGATTGCATTAACGGCAAAACAGGCTGAAAAAACAGGTGAATTTGTAAAAAAAGGAAACCGTCTTTTGGTTACCGGATTGACAGGATATTTCGATGAGAATGAGCATTGTACCCTTTATGGGGATTTCCCGCTTAAGGATGTCCTGGGAGGTACCATCCGCGAAATCAATATGATGAAGGAAAGTACCTGCATCGATTTGACCTTTATGAAAAAGTCACTTCCCGTTCATTATTGGAAGGCTGATATGATCGCTACAACCGGTATTGTTGAGGGAATCGATGAGAATAAAATTATGGCTTTGCGAAATTATTATGGTAAAGGCGAAACATTCTGGATTCCTTCCATGATCACCCTTGAAGCCTGGCAAAACAACAATAATCCGCTAGCTGATTTATTGAAACATGAAATCACCAGGTTTTTATCCTGGCTTCCATTCCATTTTGCCGATCATGAGCCGGGTGCTTTAATGAAAGTTCTTACCGATGGTAAGCAATATATGGTCATTGTTACCAATAATCATGATTACATCAATGATGTTGCCCTGTATTCTGAGCTAACGTTGAAGGCAGAGGTGATTTACGGGCCTGAACATTCTTTGGAAAGAAAAAATATTCATCTTGGGCCACATGAAACAATTGTGATATTATTCGTATAATTGAGCCTGGCTATTGAAGAATAGTCCTATTCCTTTTTTTTGTTTGAAGAATACTTGTCGTATGCATCAACGATGTATCGAACAAGACGGTGCCGTACAATATCAGATGTATCAAACCTGACAAAGGAAATCCCCTCTATACCTTTAAGAATGTGTGTTGCCTGAATCAGTCCCGAACTTTCTTTGCTGGGAAGGTCAATTTGGGTGATATCACCGGTAATGATAAATTTTGCATTAAGCCCCATCCGGGTGAGAAACATCTTAAGCTGATTTACGGTGGTGTTTTGTGCTTCGTCAAGGATAACAAAGGCATTATCGAGTGTCCTTCCCCTCATGAATGCAAGTGGTGCAATTTGAACTGTCCCGTCTTCAATTAATGTGGCCAGCCTTTTTGGAGGCATCATATCGTGAAGGGCGTCGTATAGCGGTTGAAGGTATGGATCAAGCTTCTCTTTCATGTCTCCGGGCAGGAATCCTAAATGTTCGCCTGCTTCAACAGCCGGACGTGTCAGGATAATCCTTTTGACTTCCTTGTTTTTGAATGCTTTTACCGCAAGGGCAATAGCAGTATAGGTCTTTCCCGTACCGGCCGGGCCAATGGCAAAGATCATGTCATTGTTTTTGTATTCTTGTACCAGCCTTTTCTGATTTGGGGTTCTTGCTTTTACCGGCCTTCCTGTATTTCCATATACGAGCACTTCATCTTCATCGTCCTGCGGGGGTATTTTGGAATGGTCGATTTCTGTATCTTCGATCAAAAGGGCCAAGTCTTGTTCGCTGATATTATTGTACTTGTGGAAATAGCCAATTAATATTTCCATCTTCTTTTCAAAATATTTTACCTCTGCGGCAGTACCCAATACTTTTAGCTCATTTCCCCGGCCAATAATTTTAAGGTTGGCAAAATTTTTCTTTAAAATCTCAAAATTAATATTGTTAACCCCATAAAAAACTACAGGGTCAATGCCTTCCAAATAAATTATTTTTTCTATCATTCCCAATTAGTTAACAGATAGATATCTTTCGTTTATATTTATTAAACAGGGCAAAGTTATTATAATAAAATGAAAATAATCAGCCCTGATGTAATAATTCATGTTGTTGGTTTTATTATAATTGTATAGTTGAAATTTTTTACAATAAAATAAAAAATCCGGTGGGTTTGTCTTCTGCTGTTCAACCTTGTATCTTTGTAAAAAAATTGTGTAATGTCAATTATCACACTCACTACAGATTGGAGCCAAAATGATTATTATCTGGGCGCATTAAAGGGGAAGATATACAGCTTGTGCTCCGGCGCTGTTGTTGTTGACATTACTCATCAGATTCCGAGTTTTGATTTATCACAGGCGGCATTTATACTTAAAAATAGTTTCCCCTTTTTCCCTAAAAAAACAGTCCATCTGATTGGGGTGAACAGCGAAGCTGCAGAATCCAGAAATTATCTGGCTTTATATGCCCAGGGGCATTATTTCGTGGGCGCGGATAACGGAATATTTAGTTTACTGCTTGATGGGGAAGATCCGGAAATGGCGATAAATATTAAGCTTGATGAACGGGAAAAAAACTCCACATTTCCATGTGTCTCCATCTTGGCTAGGGCTGCCTGTTATTTGGCTGAAGGTGGAAAAATAGAAAATCTGGGAGAAGCTGCCAGAGAAATTTATCGTCAGGTTCCAATTATGGCAACTATTGATGATTCTGTGATTTCAGGAAGCGTGATTTATATCGATTCCTTTCAGAATGCCATTACCAATATCAATCTTGATTTGTTTAACCGAATAGCAAAGGGCAGGGCTTTTGAAATCATTGTACAAAGCAATCATTACAAGATTAATAAAATCAACAAGCATTATTATGAAACGGCAGTGGGAGAGATGCTTGCTATTTTTAATTCTGCCCATTTGCTGGAAATAGCCATTAATAACGGGAATGCGGCTGAATTACTGAATCTGGACACCAATTCCACTGTGCGGGTAAGATTTTTTGATGAACAAGAGATAAAAAAATTATAGAATTATGGACAAACAAATAGAAGCTTTTAAACGACTTCTCTGCATCATGAATGATCTGAGAGAAAAGTGCCCCTGGGACAGGGTCCAGACAATGGATAGCATGAGAACCCTTACCATTGAGGAAGTTTATGAGCTCACGGATGCCATTCTGGAACATAATATGGACGGGATAAAAGAAGAACTGGGTGATGTACTTCTTCATATTGTTTTTTATTCGAAAATTGCCTCAGAATCCAATGATTTTGATATTGCTGATGTAATAAACAATTTATGTGAAAAACTCATTTACAGGCATCCTCATATTTATGGCGAGATCAAAGTAAAAGATGGGGAAGAAGTAAAAACGAACTGGGAAAAATTAAAACTCAGGAAAGGGAAAAAAGGATTACTCTCCGGTGTGCCCCAATCCTTACCGGCTTTAGTAAAAGCCAACCGCATTCAGGACAAGGTGAGGTCTGTGGGGTTTGACTGGGATGATAAATCCCAGGTTTGGGATAAAGTAAATGAGGAACTCGGTGAAGTCAAGCAGGAAATAAATAAAGGGGATGCAAAAAAAATGGAATCCGAATTTGGTGATCTGCTTTTTTCTGTGGTGAATGCTGCCCGTTTATATAATGTTGATCCGGAATCTGCACTGGAAAGGACCAATAAGAAATTCATGAAACGTTTCAACCATCTGGAGAAGAATTCACTTCAAAGTGGTAAGACGCTTAAGGAAATGAGTCTCGAAGAGATGAATTCCTTGTGGGAAGAGGCTAAAAAATTCGATTAATAAAGAGTATAAAATAAAAAAAGTTGAAATCCTTGACGATTTCAACTTTTTTTATGTCTAAAATATTATTGATTTTCTTCTTTCTTTTCTTCCGGACTTTCTTCTTTTGGCTCTTCATCGAATTTGAGCAAGTCCAGAGCCTGTAATTGGTTATACCAGCTTAAAAGTTTTTTAATGTCAGATACATAGACCTTGTCTCTGTCATAAGCAGGTACAACTTCAGCGAAATATTTTTTGAGATCTTCGGCCGGTAATTTTGAATCCAGCGATTTCTGCCCTTGTTCCTTGTCGAAAATTGCCTTCAGGGCTTCGGATAACGGCAGGTCTTTATCATCGGTATAGATGGTTATATCCTCAAGAGATACAACTTTTGAAGATGCGGAAACATTCATTCTCTTTTTATCCGCTAAACTTTCTACAATTATGCCATTCCTGCTTTTTGCTATAAAACGGAACAGTCCGCTATATCCGCTAATGGATAAAATGTCTTTTAAATTCATTGTAAGTAATGGATTATTTAAAATTCAAAGCAAAAATACGATTCTTTAAACGACTTAAAAATATTTTCTTTAAAAACATGAAGAAAATTAAACGCAATAATTTCCTTGCTGTCAAACCATACTCCGTTCTTTTTTTATTTTTTCGTAGGCTTCATTTACCTTTTGGAACTTTTCATTGGCGGTTTTGCGGAAATCTTCTCCCAAATAACTTACCTTATCGGGATGATATTTCAAGGCCATTTTGTGGTAAGCTTTTTTTACCTCCTCATCGGTAGCCTGGCGTTCAATTTCCAGCACTTTGTAGGCTGAATCCAAGTCCTGGACAAACATCGATTTGATTGAGGTTGCATCACTTTGGGAGATACCCAGGGAAGCTGCAATGTTTTCAACCAGAAATAGTTCTTCAGGACTGATCCTGTCATCGGCCGCACAGATTCCGTATAGTAAATGCAATAGTTGTAAGCGTGAGGAATAATCCAGGCTATTGCTGATTTGACCGCAAACCTCCTCAACGGGAATATTTTGCTTCAGTAAATCGCGCAACAAAACAAGGGCTTCGCGGGCACTGTCTTCACCAAAATTATGAACCAGAAAGGTTTTTACATAATCAAGTTCTGATTTCAGGACTTTTCCGTCGGCCTTAAGAACTGCAGCAATGAGTACCAGCATGCTCATTGCAAAATCACCGGTTGTTGTTTGGCCTGTTACCTGACTCGCCTGGGCACTGTCAATCAGTGATCCCAACAAGAAGCCAAATAAGGCTCCGACCGGGCTACCTGAAAAAGCCCATCCCAGTCCTCCTCCTATCCATTTTGCAAATTTTCCCATAAATCTTTTGTAGTTTAATTTTCTCCCCGGAATATCTCATGAAGCTTCAGAACCTGAGGCAGTACCATTTGATTCCCATCATTGACAATCACGTAATCTGAACGTTTTATTTTTTCTTCTTCGTCCATCTGATTTCGCATTCTGCTTTTCACCCTATCAATTGTCATGCCATCCCTTTCCATCACCCTTTTTATCCTTATTTCTTCAGGTGCAAAGACGGTAACTATTTTGTCTACTTCTCTGTCCGAACCGCTTTCAAATAAAATAGCCGCTTCCATAATCGAATAATTCTTTTTGCTGTTTTGCTCCAGCCATTGATGAAAACGTTCTTTTAAAAACGGGTGTACAATGGAATTCATTGTACGCAGAGCATCGGTATTGTTAAATATCAGGGCTGCCATACGCTCCTTATTGATTCCGTAAGGGGTATAGGTGTCTTCGCCAAATGCAGCAACCAATTTCTGGCGCAGATTGGAATTGGTGTTTACAAGTATCTTAGATTCAATATCGGCAATGAACACCGGAACGCCCAGATGTCTGAAGGTATCGCAAATCAGTGATTTCCCGCTGCCAATTCCTCCCGTAACCCCAACTTTTAACTTCATTTTTCAATCAGATATTCCACGTTTTGTGGCTGTAATTTTAACAGATTTATGTTTTTAGGTTTTTTGACAATGGATACCGGCAATCTGCTGACAGAATATTTTTCTATTTGTTGATAATTCACAACAGCCCTGAAATTGCCGGGAACAATGTTTTTGTACTGGCTGATCCCTACCAGGTAAGATATTTTTACGGTACTGGGAAAGATTTTCAGGCTAAGGCCATTCGGGACATTAATCGCTTCTATGGGTACATTCAATAAAGCTTCTGTATATTTTTCAACTTCAAATGATACGTCCACACTGCTAATGGAATATTGAACATTTTCCCTTTGAACCAAGGGAATTCTTTTTTTTATCTTTTTCCTTATATGTTTAAACCGGGTAACTGTGGTTTTGATCTCGGTAATTGAATCAATAACACTTTTAGGCCCTGAAATGATAATATGATCAGGATTTACACTGATATTGCCCTTAAGCAGGTATTGTTTGTCGGCAGATATTTTTAATTGAGGTACAACCGGAACTTCTTTTCTGGCTACAGGAACAAAATTGAAAATTATGGTGTCCGGAGAGATGCCCAGGACTTTGATTTCTGATCCCAGCTGATCGGAAATTCTGTCCTCTGCTATTTTGGTGTGAAAGAGATAGGAACCTGCATCTACCTGGGGAAGTACAAAGGATTCAACGTCGAAAATGATAGGCTGAAACCGTGAGAATATCCTGCTGCGCATCAATGCAAAACCATACGCACTAACCCTGATGGAAAGTTTTGGAGGCAATTCTCCGATCAATACTTTGTTTTTAGGGAAATTTACGTATTGTACGGGATAGTCAATTGTGGTGGTGTAGTCTTTGCTTAATGCATTCAACAACCAGAACGTAAATGACAGAATCAGGAAAATAAAATAAACCAGCAGTTTGCTAAAAATTTTTGTCTTATTTTTCCTGACTTTAGAAGTCCATGAAACTGATTTCCCAGATTTTAAATCCGAAGATTCCAATTTATTAAAACTTAATGGAAACATTAAAAAATAGCTTAAAAATCCTTTGCTTTGGCAAAAGGTTTTTAAGCTAGAAGATTGAGTTTAGCGTTGTGTTGCTAAATCACTGGGATCTTTTAAAATTGCTGCTTTATCAACTTTCAGCCTGACCTGGTCTTCCACCTGAATAATTACGGTTTGATCTGAAACTTCAACAATTTTACCATATATCCCTCCCGTGGTTATAACTTTATCCCCGTTTTTTAATTCATTACGGTAGTTTCTTAACTCTTTCTGCCTTTTTACCTGTGGCCTGATCATGAAGAAATAAAAAATCACGATGATCAGTAATAAAGGAAGCAAAGTCACTAAAGAATTTGTTCCTCCAGAAGGGGCTTGTAATAAAATACTCAGAATGTTCATCATACTAAAATATTAAATTAATAATTATGTTATTGTTCAACTTCAGCTGTAATTGTCAAATTTCGTGCCTCTGGTTTTGAGTTCGTATGCACGGTGATTATTTTGTACTGATTCCCTAAAAGCCCCGAACTGTCAAATATCACTTCTATTCCACCTTCATTGCCCGGTTCAACCGGATTCTTGTCCCATTGCGTGGTTACACACCCGCATTCTGTTTCAACAGACTTTATAACCAGAGGTGCATTCCCTGTATTTTTATATCTGAATACCCAACTGACTTTTTCTCCCTCTGTCAATTTGTCAAAATAATGAATGGAATCATCCCATTTCATCAATACCTTATTCCCATAAACAATTTTATGGCTTTGGGGCCTTTCTTTTTTAGAGGAATGACAACTCGTCATAAGTATCATCAATAAAGCTATCCCTAAAAAAAGATGTATTGTAAATTTCATGTGAAAAAATAAAAACCTGAGCTCAACAGGAATCATTTTTTGATTCAATTTTACTGTGAATCATACTACTTCCCTATCCCAGTGTTGTTGCAAAGTAAAAACAAATTTACTTCAACTGCAAAAATCTTTTTGAATATTTGGTAAGATTTAAGGCTGAACCTGAGATTCGTTTTCACCGATCAGCCCCCTGCCTTTCTTCACGATAATGTGTTCACATTTAAGGCGGTTGATCAATTTGTCAAGGATTCCGTTGATAAAAGTACAGCTTTTATCGGTGCTGTAATATTTTGAAATCTCTATATATTCGTTTAAGGTAACCTTAGTGGGTATGTAGGGGAATTCAATGAGCTCGGAAATGGCTGCTTCCATGATTAAAATATCAATAAATGCTATCCGTTCCACATCCCAGTTTTTAGAATGTTCCTTGATAAGGCTATAGTATTTTTCCCGGTTAATAATTGTTTTTCTAAAAAGGGTTTGGGCGAATGCCTGATCCTCTTCATTTTTAAACATGGGCATAAAGGTAACCGAGCTGATGTCTCCTTCTTTGAAGGATTTCAGGGTCTTTATAATCATACTGATTACAAAGTCACTATCATCATTCCAGTATATGCTTTGTTCCTCAAGGGATTGCTCCAGTATTTCGGAAGTACCAAAAAAATCGGGTAAAAGCCTTAAGATGAATTTTTTATCTGAATTATAACTGTCCTCGCTGGCGATATAGTTTTTATATGCCTCGGAATTGGTGAGATCTTGATATAATGATTTTATCAGCCCATGATAATTGATCCAGCTTAATTTGTTGTCTGACAGATATTTTTGAAATTGTTGGCTTCCTGCTATTTGACGAAGAAGCCTGTTGTCAACCAAACGCGTATTGGGATGTAAATCTTCGTAGGTGGAAAGATTTTTTGCTCTGGCCAGTTCTATCCTTGATTCAGCATAACGAACCAACTCAACTAAAAGCAACATTAAATAATAATAAAGATCGTATGTCTTTTTGATGCTAAACATCAATTGCTTTTCAGACTGAACTAATGAGCTTTCATCGCATTGATGGTAGGCATACAAAATCTGTAAAATTTTTATTCGAAGTAATCTTCGGCTTATCATAAAAAAGAACCTTTGTTTTAGAAACGCGTTGGGAACAGCAATTGCTTGCTTTATTCCTTAATTGTTTGTTTATTTTAAAATTAGGCTGCGAAGTAACGCAATTTTTTGCAAAGTCCCTAAAGAAACTTTCATAATTTCATAGAAAATCCTTTTAAAAAGAGGTGGAAAAACTTTTTTTAAATCAATAATTTTCTACTTTTGAGTTTTATCAAATCAACTATTAAAAAATTACTAAAAAAATGGAAGAAGAAGGCAAATTACCAGAAATAGAAAAAAATGAAGATCACGAAAAGATTTTCTCGAAAGTAATCCGGGCAGGGAAAAGAACATATTTTTTTGATGTTAGGGCCACCAAAAAAAATGATTATTTCCTGACGTTAACAGAAAGTAAAAAACGTTTCGATGTGGATGGACATTCTTACTTCGAAAAACATAAAATATTTCTCTATAAAGAGGATTTTGATAAGTTTTCAGAAGGATTGCATGAAGTCATTGACTATATCAAATCTGTGAAAAATGAAGCTTTAATTCCAGACGATTACAAAGAAGAATCCTCTGAGCACGAAAAAATTAATGAAAAATTTGCTAATATTGAATTTGAAGACCTGGGGAATAAGTAAACATACAACTTTCAAAACTAAACTCCGTAAATCTTATTCTCCCAAATACTAATTATTACGTAAGATTCGTTTAAATATAAAGGATTTTTGTGAGATGAATCCTGGGAATTTATTGAAATACTGTCAATTGGTGATAATTTTCCAGGATTTAATTAAATTTATACCCGCTTTTGGTTTTCCAATTTTATCCTAACGAATTTTGTATGCATTTGCTTAAATACATTATTCTGGTTTTTTGTTCGGCCATTTTACTTTTTTCCTGCCAAAGCGAAAAATTTAATGACAATCCTTATGTAAAACTGAAGTTTTCTCAAGATACTGTCAGTTTTGATACGATTTTCACCACCATTGGTACCCCTACAAAATTATTAAAGATATATAACCCCACCAGCCAGTCTGTAAAAATCTCCAAAGTGTTTTTGGCCGGGGGAGGTCAATCGGCATTCAAATTAAATATTGACGGTTCTGAAATTAATCCTGTTGAAAATATTGAAATTTACCCACATGATAGCCTGTTTCTGTTTGTTATAGCTAAGGTTGAACAGAATTTTACGAATGCTCCTTTGTTTGTTCATGATTCTATTGTGTTTATTACCAATGGCAATATGCAGCATGTCGAACTTTGCGCTTGGGGCCAGGATATTCATCTCCTGAATAATAGTACACTTAAAAGCCAAACCTGGACAAATGATAAACCTTACCTGATTTATGGCCATGTGGTGGTTGATTCTTCACAAACCCTGAATATTGAAGAAGGAACATTGGTTTACCTGCATAAGAATGCAAGCCTGATTGTAAAAGGTACTTTAAACGTTCATGGAAGCAGGGCTCATCCTGTAATCTTCAGGGGTGACCGTACTGAACATTGGTATGACAGCATTCCCGGGCAATGGGGAACAATTTCCATTGAG
>JAUZOH010000052.1 GCA_030706565.1 Bacteroidota bacterium
CGCCGGGGTACCCCCTTTACAGGAGTGGAATTCCAGGGATCATCAGGCCAGGAATGTTTGGGATATTTTATCCTCAGTTCCTTTTTAACTTCAAAATAAGCATTGTCCCAGAAACTCCGAAGATCGGTTGTGATCTGAACCAGTTTAAACCCGGGCGACAACAAATGAATGACCAAAGGAGTGATGCCTTCGTTAATTTTGGGCGTATCGGCCAATCCGAATAACTCCTGCAACCGGACCTCAAGCACCGGAGAGTCGCCATTCGCCGAATAGCGGACAAGAATTTCGGAACCGCTGGGTACGTTTATCCTCTGGGGAGCCAGCCTGTCGAGAGTCTTTTGTTGTTCCCAGCTAAGCAGTTGGGGAAGAATTTTCAGCAGGTCAATTTTATGAAGGTCTTCCGGCAATTTAACCTGTTCCAAATATGGGCCCAGCCATTCCATATTGGTCAGCAAAAGAGCAGTTATGCTCACATCAGGCCATTCTTCACGGGGGCGCCATTTGCGCAGGCTCAGTATCCGGTTTTGCCATTGTATTACTTTCTGATCAAAGTTAAGCAGGTTTTTCCCTTCTTTTTGAATGGCTTCAGATATGGCTTTCACCTTATATTCCGGATCAGGCGAAGGCAGAGGTTTGGATTGTAGCACAATACCGCCTATGCGCAGATCCTTTGTGGCTATTAAGCCACCCTTGCGGGTATCCCAGGTAACCACCTCCTGTTCCTTAACCAGGGGCAGCAAGTCCTGGGGATTCAGCGGCGAAGCCAGGAAGATTTTCCCCAGGCCTTCACGGGCGTCCACATCTGCCACGGCCAACCAGGATTCCTGTGCCAAATCATCCTTATAACTGAACATGGCATAAGTCCCATTTGAAAGCTGAAACTGTGCATTATTTCCCGGCCGTGAGCAGGCAATCCGTTCCGGATAGGCATATACCAGCAGCACCCCGGTTTCATAAGGATCAACAGCCCCGTTATCTTCCTCAATTTTAAACATTTTGCGGTAAGAAGATGCAACTTTTTCAATGCGCATCATATTTTTCTGAAGGCTTTTACGGGAACGCTGGCGTCTCAAGGCTTCAATCCGGATATTGATGTCAATGCCCGCGTCATTGGAAAGAGGATCTCGTTCCTCCAGCAAAGCAGCCACGTCAGTTGCCAGTCCCAGCATATCCGTATCCTTAGCCATCAGCAACAAGTGTGCAATACGTGGATGACAGGGCAGGCGGTTTATTTTTTTCCCCTGAGGGGTAATTCTCCCGTTTTCCAAAGCATCAAGCTGGGTCAGGGTATCATAAGCCTTTGATAATGGGCCCTTAGGCGGAGGAGTAAGCCAGGAAAGCTGATTGATATTCAAGGCTCCCCATTCCGAAATATCCAATAACAAAGGAGACAAATCAGCTTCCAGGATTTCAGGAATCCTGTGTTCCTGTAGCCGTTCCTGGGTAGCTTTTGACCAGAGGCGGTAACAGGTCCCGGGACCCAGCCTTCCGGCCCTTCCTGCACGCTGATCGGCCGAATCTTTTGAAATCTGAATGGTTTCCAAGTGCGACAATCCCGATCTGGGATCAAAGCGTGAGGTACGCCCGTAACCCGAATCCACTACAATTTTTATACCCTGGATGGTAAGACTGGTTTCGGCGATGGAAGTTGCCAGGACAATTTTCCTTCTACCTGCCTTATCAGGGATTATAGCCAAATTTTGTTTTGCATGCGGCAATTTCCCGTAAAGAGGATGAATAACAAAATCAGGAAGCCGTTTTTTGAGCAGTTCTTCACACTTCCGTATTTCGCCCTCGCCGGGAAGAAAAACAAGGGTATCCCCTTCCCGTTCGCCGACTGCCTTAACAACAGCCCTGCAAACCACTTCGGGAAGCATCATCAGATCCTGTGCCTGGAAATCGCTGTAGATGATTTCCACCGGATATTGCCTGCCTTTGGATTCGGCGACCGGAGCTTTTAGTATATCCTGTAACTGAGGCATATCCAGGGTGGCCGACATGATCATAATGTGCAAATCAGGCCGGAGAACAGTTTGCGCCTCCCGGCATAAAGCCAAAGCCTCGTCTGCGAATATGCTTCGTTCATGGAATTCATCAAAAATAACCAATCCGACACCTTCAAGCGCATTGTCACTGAGCAGCATGCGGGTCAGAATACCTTCAGTAAGTATTTCAATCCGTGTAGATGGACTAACCCGGCTTTCGAAACGGATACGGTATCCGACAGTCTGCCCGGCTTTCTCGCCAATAAGAGAGGACATACGTCCAGCAATGGTACTTGCTGCCAGGCGCCGAGGCTCAAGCATCAATATCTTCTTCCCGTCAAGCCAGGGTTCATCAAGCAAAGCCAAAGGCAAAACAGTACTCTTTCCTGCTCCTGCAGGAGCATTAACTATCAGAGTATTTTTGTGACGAAGGTTATATTGAACTGCCGGAATAATTTCTGTGATGGGCAAATCAATGTGATTCGGATCAAATATCAAATTATATAACTTTTTAAAATTCTGTTTTCTAAACTTGCAAAAATAATAAATTTTTAGAAGCACTATCCGTTCAAAAACGGGGTAAAAAGGTTAAGAAACCATATAGTTATAAATTGATGAACTATTAAAATCAGAAAAAGCATAAACCATACTGCATATTTCTTGCAGTATGATTCATTTGAGTTTTTATCAAAAACCAGAAATTATTTTCACTATAATCACATTTTCTGTAATGGAACAGACATAAAATTAGCTAAGGGAAAAATCTATTTTATTGATATACCTGTATTCAGGGGAATCAACCACATTCCTCAAATAAAATTATAACATATTTTCTTGAGACATTCAATCTGCAAATTTTATTAATTTAGTATCTTGCTTTGAAAAAGATTAAAATGGAAAATGGATTGTCAAAAGAAGTTATAGAAACCTTATCGCTTATTTCAAAAGGCAGGCACAGGACCAACATTCTGAAAAATCCCGAACAAAAAGCACTTTCTTTTCTGGTGAGAAAAGTACCTTCATGGGTAAGTTCAGATATGCTTACATTTTTAGGGTTAACAGGGAGCATAATTACCATGTCCGGATTTATTCTGGCTGCATATATTAACCGATTCTGGCTGCTCATAGGTATATTGGGATTCGCGATAAACTGGCTGGGTGATTCGCTGGATGGGCGGCTTGCATATTACCGGAACAAACCCCATAAATGGTATGGATTTTCTTTGGATATTACAATAGATAGTATCACAATAATGATGATTGGAACAGGATATATTATTTATGCTGATTATTATGAAAAATGGTTCGGAGTTGGATTTGTCATTCTTTATTTTCAGGCAATAATCACGGCACTCCTTCAATATAAGGTAACTGATAAATATTCAATAGATACAGGTATTTTAGGGCCTACTGAAGCCAGGATTTTCATATCTTTGATATTAATTTTTGAGATTCTGGTTAAAGGGTCCATTGTTTATACTGCTGCAGTTGCTTGTATAATATTATTGATAGTCAATATCATCAGCATCATTGAGTTGTTAAAACTTGCTCAAAACAGGGATACCGTAGAGAACAATTCGAAATTGAGAGAAAAACAAGAATAATATATCCTTATTTTAAGGATCTTGAAACAATGAAAAAGCAGGTTGTAGATATTAAAACACTTGAATCGGTTTCTCCTGTTTTCAGAGGGGAAATAGGACATTGGTTCAGTAAAATATGCATGCAGGTTCTGGCATTAGATAAGATAAACGAAATATATGAGCGCTGTTGCGATTATCAGGGTGCAGATTTTGTATCAAAATTACTGAATGAATTAGGAATACATTATCGTATTGGCAATGCCGAAAGGCTCAAACAATTGCCCCAGGGAGCATTTATTACAGTTTGTAACCACCCTTATGGCGGAATAGACGGGATAATGCTGATCGATCTCATGGCAAGTATCCGGGCTGATTTTAAGGTTATGGTAAATAAAATATTAACCCTGGTTAAAACCATGGATGATAATTTCATTTCGGTAACACCCTTTACGACACAGAAACCGGGAGTAACAGCAAATATCAATGGAATCCGGGAGACCATTACCTGTTTGAAAAACGGGCATCCTGTTGGTTTCTTTCCTTCAGGTGCTGTTTCCAATTTCAGTTTAAAAGAATTCAAAGTTATCGACCGTCCATGGCAGCAAGGGATTATCCGCTTAATTCACCAGATTAAAGTTCCCATAGTTCCTGTTCGTTTTTTTGATAAGAATTCTCCTTTCTTCTACTTCCTGGGATTAATAAATTGGAGGATACGTTTATTGAGAATGCCCTGTGAAGTTTTAAACAAAAAAAGTCAAAATCCCCGCATTGGGATAGGTGAGATTATTTCCGTTGAAGAACAGGCAAAGTATCCCAACCCAAAAGATTTTTCCGCCTTTTTAAGGAATTCTGTGTATAATATGCCACTGCCGGCATCTTTTACTCCCCGAAACTTTTAAATTCGAAAAACCCAATGTTCATGAACCAGGGAGTCAGCTGATTTTTTCCACCCTGACTTCCAAAGGTAAAGAAAGGTTTTTCAATAGATTTTTCAAGATCAGTGGATTTCCATTGGTATAAAAATCATGATATAGAGGCTGAAGCGAATTTATAAGTAAGGAAGATTGAGCCAATACTTCTTTGACATGTTTTGCCACCGCACAGGCAGGATTGATGATAGTTACGTTATCGCCCGTAATCTTCTGAATACGTTTACTAAGAAAAGGATAATGGGTACAGCCGAGCACTAATTGATCGATATGATGATCCATCATAGGTTCGATGTATTGCCTGAGCAGGCTTTCTGCCTCATCTGAATCAGCCTGTCCACTTTCGACCAATTCAACCAGTCCCTTTCCGGCTTTCATGTGAATCTGTACATCACCGGCATATTTTTGACTGGTTTCCTTAAAAAGCTTACCGTTTAAAGTAGCCTCTGTAGCCAGGACACCAATATTGTTTGTTTTTGAATGAGAAACAGCAGGTTTTACAGCAGGTTCCATCCCGATAAAAGGAATAAAAGGATATTTTGACCGTAAAAATTCAATAGCACCAGCAGTAGCAGTATTACAAGCCACTACAATAATTTTACAATTCTTAGATAAAAGGAATTCTGTATTTTTTTCAGAAAGAGAAATAATTTCATGTTGAGGCCTTGATCCATAAGGGCAATTTGCACTGTCTGCGAAATAAACCGTTGACTCGCCCGGCAACTGGCGTACTATTTCCTGCCAGACAGATACCCCGCCTATTCCGGAATCAAAAATGCCAATGGGATTGTTTACATCCATTTGTTCGTTTTTTTAATGGCACAAAATTACTAAATCTTTATTCAAACGCACAAAAGAAAAGCCATCCCCAAGAGGATGGCTTTAATGCTTTAAAAGTTATTAATTTATTTGTGCAATTATTTTCTTTTACCCTTTTTTGCAGGAGTTGTTGCCTTTTCAGGAGCAGCAGCCGGTTTTACAGGAGCGGCTTCAGCAGGTTTGGGTTTAACATTGGTTATTCCCAATTTTTTCTTTACTAAAGGAGAAATATCCTCACTGTTTTCAGCATAATAAACAACAGCACCCACACTCAAATCAAAAACATAGGTAAAATTATTTTCCTTTGACACCTCTTTAATGGCATTTTCGGCCCTTTCATAAATAGGTTGTAAAAGTTCTGCACGGCGTTTCTGCAATGTCTGCTGGGCATTAGTTTGGAATTTCTGGATTCTGTCCTGCAAATCCTGAATTTCAGCTTCCTTGGTTTGTTTAATCAATTCAGTCAGAGAATCACGGCTGGTCAAATAACGCTGATATTTACTATTCAGTTCAGTCTGCATGGCCTGAAGCTGATCTTCCAAAGCTTTTGATTCACGCTGTAATTTTGCTTGAGCACTGTCGCTTTCAGGCATAGATGCCAAAACTTCCTGAACATTAATATGTCCTAATTTGTATGTGGTTGTCTGAGCAAAAGATCCTGCATTTACAAGAAATAAGGCAATCGCACTAAAAATTATAAGTTTCTTCATGATTTGTTTTTTATTTTTTTTTACAAAAATAGAGAATTAATTTTTATATCCTAACTTTTGAAGCACTTCATCACTTTTATCATATCGTGGATCCGTATATAACATACTGGCACCGCTTGCTGTATCAAATATAATTGCATAATTACCTTCAGTAGCAATTTCTTTCACCTTAGCGTAAACTTCGTCCTGAATAGGCTTTACCAATTCCTGGCGTTTTTTAAACAAATCGCCATCCTGCCCGAAATATTTTTTTTGAAGTTCCTTGACTGCTTTTTCTTTTGCTACAATTTCATTTTCACGCTTCTTTTTCATATCATCAGAAAGCAGGACACTTTGAGCCTGATAATCCTTATAAATCTTATCTATTTCGGCATATTTATTTTCAATTTCTTTCTGCCATTCGGAAGACTGCTTATCCAATTGATCCTGAGCGGATTTGTATGCAGGAATATTATTCAGGATATATTCACTGTCGACATAAGCGAATTTCTGAGAGAAAGCCGAACAGACAGTAAAAAGCAGCAGTACTGCACCCAACAAAAATTTTCTCATCGTTATAATTTTTAAAGGTTAAAACAAATTATTCAATTCTTTACCTGTATACTTCTACAAAATATAGCTAAACAATGATATTTTGATCATTAAAATTGTTGTCCCATTGTAAAGTGGAATTGTCCATGGTTAGAACCTGCCGTATAAGCATTATCAAATCCATATCCCCAATCTATACCCAACATACCAAACATTGGCAAGAATGCCCTAATACCGACACCAGCAGAACGTTTAATAATAAAGGGATTAAATTGTCCGAAACCTGTCCATGCATTACCTCCCTCAAGGAAGGTGAGCCCATAAATAGTTGCTGTAGGACTCAATGAAAATGGATACCTGAGCTCAAAGGTGAATTTGTCATAAATATTCCCTTCGTTTCGGCCATTTAACTGGGGAGTAAGGGAGCCATTGGTATACCCTCTCAAACCGATGGTTTCAACTCCATAAAGGGTATATCCGGTCATACCGTCACCACCCAATTCAAATTTTTCAAATGGTGAATAACCCCATTTCCGGTTATATCGTCCCAGATATCCGAACTGACTGTTTGCACTAACCACCAGTTTGTCGAAAATATTCAGGTAATATGTTCCCTTATAAGTCCATTTATGATATTCAATCCACTTATAATGTTCCTTCTCCTCCTCGTTGGCAATTTCTGTTTCTGACAGGCCTGCTTTTTGATTATCCGGCAATATCCACCAGTTATCCCGTTTGAATAAAGAAATAGGTGGAGTTAATTCGAGTGTGATAGAGAACTGAGAGCCTCTACGAGGATAAATAGGCTGATCTACCGAATTTCGCCCGAAAGTTGTTTTAAAAGTTAATGAATTGGACCGTCCATTAGCAAAAAGGAAAATAGGATTTTTATAGGAATCTGTCCAATCTTTCAGATGATATTGTTGGAAATCAACTTCATTGGATAAGGTAAAATAATCGTCCGGAACAGTCAACCTCTTTCCCAATCCTACAGAAGCACCGGAAACAATCAGATATCTGCCTGCAGATTTTTGATAATAGCTGTAATAACCACTTTGCTTGCTATAAAACATGGAGAAGGAGAATGAATTAGGCTTTTTCCCGCCAAACCAGGGTTCAGAAAAGCTCAAACTGTAAGATTGATAATAACTGCCATTGGTTTGTGCTCTTACACTTAAGGACTGGCCATCGCCAGAGGGGATTGGCCGCCAGGCTTTGGGATTAAACATTTCGCGAGCCGAGAAATTACTAAACCTGATTCCCACCGTTCCAACGAACATATTAGCACCCCAGCCCCCAGAGATTTCCAGCTGATCGTTGGCTTTTTCAACCAGTTTATATTCCAGGTCTACCGTACCATCCGATGGATTAGGGACAGGTACCGGTTCGATTTTTTCAGGATCGAAATGTCCAAGGGTGGCCAACTCACGGACTGAACGCATAATATCAGATTTACTAAACAATTGTCCGGGCTTAGTCCTTAATTCCCGTCTTACAACATGTTCGTTTGTTTTAGTATTTCCGGAGATAATAATCTTGTTGATGGTAGCAGGTTTTCCTTCATGAATTCGCATCTCCAGGTCAATTGAATCATTGTCGATTTTTGATTCAAAAGGGGTTACTGTAAAAAAGAGGTAACCATTATCCAGGTACAAAGAGCTGACAGCATCTTCATCCTGCTGTAAACGCTTATCCAACAAGCTCTGATCAAATACATCCCCTTTTTTTATTCCCAGTACCTGGTTTAATACTTCTGCCGGATACTTGGTGTTACCCACCCAGGTGATTTTTCTGAAGTAATACTTCCGGCCTTCTTCCAACCAGATAAAAAGTTTTATTCTGTTTCCGCTCACCACAGCAATGGAATCATTGAGGATTCTGGCATCGCGGTACCCATTCTCATTGTAAAACTTGATCAGCTTTTCTTTATCTTCCTTATATAACTTTTCTACCAATTTCGAGCCCACAAAGAAATTCCAGGTTTTCTGCTTGGTTTTCTTCATTTTATGTCTTAATTTTTTGGTAGAAAAAGCCTGGTTCCCGAAGAATACAATTTCCTGGATTTTTACTTTGCTGTTTTTATCCACATGGATATTCAGATCAACCCGGTTTTGGGAGAGAGTATCCATCTGTTGGGTAATCGTGGTTTTAACATTAAAAAATCCCTTCTCGGTAAAATGCCTTTTTATGGCAAGGACAGTATTATTAAGAAGATTGTCGGTTACCTGTGTTCCGGTTTTTAATTTAAGCTTATCAATCAAATCGTCCTTGTCTGATTTCTTGATCCCTGTAACTTCCAGCCTGCCTAACCTGGGACGTTCTTTCAGGTAAATGTCCAGATAAATCTTATTTCCCACAATTTTAGTAGCTCTGATTTTAACATCAGAAAATAATCCCTGATTCCAGTATTTCTGAATAGTCTTGGTAATTGCATCACCCGGCACACTAATTTTTTGTCCCTTTCTTAATCCCGAGAGGTTAATAAGAATATTATTATCCAGAAATTTCACGCCAGAAATCGTGATGTCTGCAATTTCATATTCTTTAGGAGATGAATAATCCATAATAGAATCAGGAAGACTAAAGGCTGTTTGAGAAAATATATTGTACGGAATGCTGAATATACAAATAATAAAAAGGGCTGCTTTCTTTATCTTTGACATTAGTTCGAGATTTGATTAATTGTTAGCGTTTAATTGTTCGCTGGTTTTTCCAAACCGCCTTTCTCTGTTTTGATAATTTAAAATAGCTTCATATAAGTCGCCTTTTCTAAAATCAGGCCAAAGAGTTTCTGTAAAAAATAGTTCAGTATAAGCAAGCTGATAGAGTAAAAAATTACTTAAGCGATATTCGCCGCTGGTACGGATAAGTAATTCCGGATCAGGAATATTGGCTGTAGCAAGATAATTGTTAAAAACATCTTCAGTTATTCCGCCAGCAGATAATTTATGCTCTTCAACGTCCCGGGCCAGACATTTTACCGCATTAATTATTTCCCACCTTGAACTATAACTAAGTGCCAGAATAAGTGAAAGTCCTGTATTCTGTGCTGTATTTTTTATGGTTTCCCTTAAATTAACCTTCACATCATTGGGTAAAATATCAATATCGCCAATTGCCAGAAGTCTAACATTATTTTTCAATAATGTTTTGGTCTCAGAATTTAAAGTGGATACCAGAAGCGACATCAGCGCATCCACCTCGTATTTTGGCCTTCTCCAATTCTCAGTAGAAAAAGTATAGAGAGTAAGGAACTTGATTCCCAATTCTGCAGCTCCTTCAACAGTGTCCCTCACGGCAGCCACAGCGTTTTTATGGCCAAAAACTCTCTGGTTTCCCTTCTGTTTTGCCCAACGCCCGTTACCATCCATGATGATGGCTACATGCTGAGGAAGTTTGTTTTTATCTATTTTATCTTTTAGTTCCATTGCCAAAACCTTCTAATACCCGGTTAAAAAGAATAACGAAAACACTGTTGCCAAATTGTCCTGTCGCCCAATCATATTTCATTTTAGAAATAATAAAATGAATATCCGCCACCTGCAACGTGACAATTAAAAAGCAAAAGTAATCAATTAAAAAAAATACTTAAAATTTTGCTACGAATTTATATAAAAAGAATAAATTATCGCAATCCATAAGGCCAACATAAAAATATTTATTCAAGAAAAGGTGGGATAAAACTTATAAACCAGATATAGATTTAGCATTGCCATAGGCAGGACATTGTCTTATGCCATTAAAAAATTTATAGGTAAAAGAAACTCCGAAGAAAGAATACCAGTCGTTATGGTGTATAAAAGATTGTGTTTTTGAAGCATCCTGAGAATTTTGAATTCCGTCAATATGATCATCAAAAGTTTTTCGAAAAGTCCATTCCAATCCCAACGTAACATTTTCTGTAATCAGAAATTTTCCTCCGACGCCAAAAGGAAAAGTATAATAGTTTGACAACGGGTATGTTGAAGACAATGGATAATCAACAGCAATACCGGCAGTCACATAGGTTGTGTAAGAGATTTTCTGCCGTTTCTTTTTAAGGGGCAAAAAATTAAATTCAGGCATGACCGACAAATCAATCAATGAAGCCTTAAAACTCTGATTGCGTTTCTGTTGAAAAAGATTATTAAAATCCTGGTCACTTGCATGTAATTGCCCGTAAATAGCTCCAACCCGTATAGCATACCTTGGATTAAAATTATATCTGTATAATAAACCAGCCGACGGCAAAGGGGAATAAAATTCATGCGAAGGATTTATATCTCCCTTATAATAAGACATACCGGCAAAAACGCCCACTTCGGCATCCCTCTGGGCGCTGGCCATACCGGGAATGACTACAAAAAAAAGTAGGAACAACAACCTGGAATAAGGGCCCATAAAATTATATGGTTAGAAAAAAATTGGCCAACCGGTAGTACGAGAAGTTTTTATGCGATAAACATAAGAGATAGAGCCGAAATAATATACATCATTGTGCTTTGAAAATTGTGAAGTATAGCCGTCAATATAATCTGAAGACAGGATTCTCCTTCCCAATTCCAAACCTATAGAACTTCTGTTGCTTAAGGTTACTTTACATCCTATTCCAATTGGCAAAACGAAAGCAGTATGACCAAAATTATCCACAAATACATTTTTCAAATCGCCCTTAGGAGTAACCTTAAAAAAGGCAGTTCCCAAACCGGCGAACCCATAAGCTTCAAATCCGATAAAATTACTGATCAATCCATGCCGGTTATAAATGGAATGTCCTCTTCTCTTTTCCTGAGATAAAAAATAATATTCTCCCTGAATTGAAGGTTCGAAAAGGGATGTAGAGAAACTATAATTTCTGTCTGCATTTTTTGATCCCTCATCGCTTCCTATCACTGACCCATAAATAAAACTAGTTTTAAGCGCCACTTTTTCAAGAATCATATATCTTGCTCCCAGGGTAAAAGAGGGATGTGTATCTCCTAATGACAAGCTATTTCCACTAGTTCCTCCGCCTATATCGCCATAATAATTAGAAGTTCCAACGCCGCCAAAAACCTCAAAACGCATTGACATCCACTGTTGTCCAAACAGGAATAAGGGATGCACCAACATTAATATCAGAACGATAGTTTTATAAAAATGTTTTTTCATTAATTTTTTTAGCTATTGACTAGACAAACCTACAAGAATTTTATAAAAAACGCAAATCCAGAAACTATTTATTATCAATTTTAAAGATAATCTATAATTAATTAAAAATAATGCCTTAAAAATTTACTGTCCTGAAAAATAAATACTCAATATCTTTTATCCATTCCCCACATTAATTTATTTCTTAAGGTATTAAAAAAGTTATTATTCGAAAGTTTCAACATTTTCAAAGTAAAATCAGCCCGCCTGATAATGAATTCACAAGGAACCTTCAATTTAACCACCCGTGAATCAAGCGTAATCATATAATTACAATCCCGGCCATCCACCTGCAAGGTCACTTCACAATAATCGGGCACCACGATTGGCCGTACATTAAGATTGTGGCTGGCAATAGGGGAAATGATAAAATTCCGGGAACTGGGAGAAACAATCGGCCCGCCTACACTCAATGAATATGCAGTTGAACCGGTAGGAGTAGAAATAATCAATCCATCCGTAAAATAAGTATTTAAAAATTCTTTATTTATGCTTGTATGTATAGTGATCATTGAGGAGCCATGTTTCTGGACTGCAAATTCATTCAGGGCATACCTGAAATCGCCGAAATAATTATTTTTGGATTTCAATTCTATCAACGTCCTTTGTTCCAGGGTATATTGATTTTTCATAATGGCATCAATAGCCTGCGAAATTTCTCCTTTAGCGATATTAGCCAAAAATCCGAGCCGGCCCGAATTGATGCCAATAATGGGAATACCGCTTCCCCTGACCATTGTGACCGCTTCCAGAAAAGTCCCGTCACCTCCTATACTTATCAGAAAATTTATATCCTGGCCTAAATCTTCATAAGTATAAAATTCATCATCGAAAGAGGTATCAATTCCCCTTTCGTGACGCAAAAAATCTTTAAAAGGGCTGTATATGGTTATGTGAGCGTTATATTGTCTTAATTTAGAAAATAATTCAAGACTTCCCGGACAGAAATCTTCACTAAATGTCTTTCCATAGATTGCTATCTTCATCTGCTCTGAATAATTTGGCTAATTATACGAAGAAAAAAAATTTCGTTCTCATTCTTCCGGGAATTTCTTCAATTTGATTGTTAAACTTGCCGGATTTAGATGTTGAGATATTTTATAAATTCCTCGTAACGCTTGTCATAAAGCGCATCCAGTTTGTCTTCGTCCATAAACGAAGCTTTAATTACATAATTATAACGGTTGAATGTTTGAATTATAGGCGACAAGTCTGCTTTGTTGATTTTTAATGTAAGTTCCAGTCTAGTCGAATTCTGGGGCGACGTAATATAAAGGCCTAAAATTTTGGCATCATTGCCTTCAACAATCTGGGCAATTTCTGTGAGAGAATAGTCATTCACATTCAGGTCGAGTACCAGAAGACCTCCGGGATCTTTCAGGGAAGCGACATTGGCAAAGTGTTGCACCAGATCGCTCAGGGTAATCACGCCCATATAGTTTTTCCTCTTGTCCAAAACCGGAACCAACGAAAGTTTTAATTTAGCAACCAGTTCAATCACATCATAGATGTGCTGGTCATATTCAACAAAGGGAGAAAAAAGCGAAAGGTTATGATTTCCTATAGGTTCTTCGAACATATTCAAATCATAAATATCCGCATCGGAAATAAGTCCCAGAAAAACTTTTTCGTTGACTATAGGCAAATGGGAAACACGAAATACATCCATCCAGAACAAGGCTTTCATTCCTGTATCTGAAGTACGTAAGGACGGAATAATATCTGATATCAACTCTTTTGCCAACATGATTAAGAAAAAAACAGGGATATCTGTTAAACAATGAACTTTAAAATTTGTTTACTTTCAAAAATAGCAAATATTATAATAAAGGTAAGTATTTTTTACTTCTCCTTCTATTTTTCTTTTTTATTACCCTAATTTTGCAAAAACTTCTGAACATATTTGATAACAATTATATATCTGCAAAATGACACGCTTAAGTGTAAACATTAACAAAATTGCCACCTTGCGCAACTCCAGAGGTGGCAATGTACCTGACGTTCTTAAAGCAGCCGTGAACTGTGAACGTTTTGGAGGAGAAGGAATCACAGTACATCCCCGGCCAGACGAAAGGCATATCCGTTACCAGGATGTAAGAGATCTGAAACCAATATTAACTACAGAATTAAATATTGAAGGCAACCCTATACAAAAATTCATGGATTTGGTGTTCGAAGTTGTTCCCGGTCAGGTTACCCTGGTCCCCGATGCCCATGACGCCATTACTTCCAATGCAGGCTGGGATACCATAAAGAACAAGGCTTTTCTGACCGATATCGTAAAAGAATTGAAAGAGAAAGGAATCCGTTCCTCAATTTTTATTGATGCAGACATAAAGCAGGTTGAAGGAGCCAAAGAAACCGGAACCGACCGTATAGAATTTTATACGGAGCCTTATGCCAGCCAATATTCCACCTCTCCTGAAAAAGCCATTGAACCCTTCGCTAAAGCCGCGAAAGTTGCCCAAGAATTAGGCCTCGGGATAAATGCGGGACATGATTTGAATCTCGACAACTTAAAATATTTCAAAGAACACATCGAAGGACTGCTGGAAGTATCCATTGGACACGCGCTTATTTCAGATGCTTTGTACTTCGGACTGGAGAATACCATTCAGATGTACTTGCGTTTACTCAAATAGTCCGGCATACAGATGAATTTATTTTTCAGGGAATTTGGAGAAGGGCTGCCGGTTATCATTCTTCACGGTTTATATGGCTCATCGGACAACTGGCTTAGCCTGGGTAAAATCATGGCCGAAAATTATCATGTCTATCTGTTGGACCAGAGGAACCACGGGAAGTCGCCTCACAGCAAGATTCACACATACAATGCCATGCAGGACGACCTGCTTGAATTCATGGACAGCAAGAAACTGGACAAGGTCAATCTTATCGGACATTCCATGGGAGGCAAAACAGCCATGTATTTTGCAATTATGCATCCCGAAAGAACAGCTTCCCTGACCGTTGTTGACATTGCCCCCCGTTCTTATCAGTCTTTAAACCGCTTTTCAGAAAACAGCATTTTTCATCTGAATGTCTTAAATGCATTGCTTTCCATTCAACCGGAAAAAATCAAAGCCCGCCATGAAGCTGCAGAAATTTTATCGCAGACCATCAAGGAAGAACGGGTGGTTAACTTCCTGCTGAAAAATTTAAAATACAAGAAAGAAAGAGGATTTTACTGGTCAATAAACCTGGATGCACTGGCCCAAAACCTGCCCAACATCCTGGGCGGAATAAAAGAAGATATCCTGGAAAAAGGATTTAACCAGTCGCCGGTAATGTTTATCAAAGGAGGAAATTCAAGTTATATAGGGGAAGCAGATCTTCCCCTGATCAAAAAAGTTTTTCCTTCAGCAGAAATAGAAATTATCCCTGGAGCCAGCCACTGGGTTCATGCCGAAAAGCCTAAGGAATTTTTGAATTACGTTCTGACTTTCCTAAAAAACCAGTAATTAGGAATATTGTTCCATGGAGAAATTCGAAACCGATTGGATATTTTCATCCTCTATCAATGATTCTCCTTTGTACCTAAGGAAAAGCTGAGTGAGAGCCACTACATCCTTTTCGCAATAGGCCGCAATCCTGCCTATATCTTTTTCCTTATAATAAACATCAGCCACCTGGCTCCCGTCAATATCATCTTTAGGGGAAGGGATACCGAATAAGTTTGTTAACAATTCAAGGGAGGTATAGTGCTTATAATCACCGAACTTCCATAATTCAAGGGTGTCCA
>JAUZOH010000053.1 GCA_030706565.1 Bacteroidota bacterium
ACGGTAAAAATATTGAAAGGTGTCTTCGGTATCAAAAGGATTGCGTCCTATTAAACAGGGGATGCAATAATCCTCAAGATAGGATACTACGGCTTTTTCACGGCCATTTAATGTGCCATCGCCCAACCCGAAAATCCCTTCATCAGTATAAACTTTCAGGGTAACAAAGTTTCGACCCGGTGAGCACACGAAAACACTTGCATCGGTTATTTTCATTTTTTTGCTGTTTTTATGCGACTTGTTTAAAAACCAATTGAATTTCCTCCATCTACAGGAAGAACAACTCCTGTTATAAATTCCGCAGCATCTGAGGCCAGGAATACTGCCGCATGGCCAATATCAACAGGATCCCCCAATTTTCCCAAAGGAGTCCGGCCCAGTACTTTTGCTTTTCTCCCGGGATCATTGTCAAGGGCGCCTGCCGACATTTTCGTCTTGATAAATCCCGGAGCAATGCAGTTAATTCTAATCCCGAAAGGAGAAAGTTCAACAGACATGGCTCTTGTCATTCCTTCTATGGCTGATTTCGCAGCAGAATAGGCAATCACTTTGGGTATCCCGTATTGCGAAGCCATGGAGCTGATCATAATGATGACTCCTTGTCCCTTGTCCTTCATTAGCTTTGCTACTTCGCGCGATAAGGAGAATACAGCCATCTGGTTTACCTGGATAATTTCTGAAAATTCTTCATCGGTTACCTCCAGAAGATCTTTTTTAAGATGAAGCCCTGCATTATTTACAAGTACATCAATACGACCGTAAATTTTTTTAACTTTTTCGACAAAAGCAGGAATCTGATCAAGATTTGACAAGTCATTGCATACATAGGATGCATTGGAACCCAGTTTTTCACAGGCTTTAAGAAGCACTTCCTCCCTTCGTCCTGAGATGATAACTTTTGCTCCCTGTTCAATAAAGCATGTTGAAATGGCAAAGCCCAAGCCGGTGCCTCCTCCTGTTACCAATACAACTTTGTCTTTCAATTGAAAAATATCTTTTGACATGATGATTTATTTGTTAAGAATTTATACGATTAGAGGAAGCCCTGATTATGAGTTCTGGATTTAAAACGACATTTTCGGTTTGCAAATCCTTTGTATCTGCTTCTTTATCTGTTTCAATTTCCTTAATGATCAATTTGGCGGCTTCTATTCCAATCTGGCGGCTGTGCTGTTCAACACTGGAGAGGGCAGGAGTGATCCACTGAGTAAAAGACGCATTGGAATAGCCCACGATGGCGATATCTTCCGGAATTTTTTTGCCTTTGCCGATAAAAAAAGTCATGACACCGGTCGCCATATTATCGTTTGAAGCAAAAATTCCATCAGGTACATTATTCCCATTCCAAAGCTTTTCGGCAAATTCCATTCCTGCGTTATTGGTCATTTCACCGGAATTGAAAATTAATGATTCGTTGACTTTTAGGTGGTTGTCCGTTAATGCCTTTTTGAATCCCTTTAACCTTTGTTCATAGATATTCAGATTGAGGTGGCCACCGATATGGGCGATTTTCCTGCATCCTTGTTTAATCAGGTGTTCTGTTGCGGTATATGCCCCTAAAAAGTCATTACTGGTAACACTACAGGCTTTCGAATTTTTAAGTGCCCTGTCGAAGAACAGGAAAGGGACATTCATCAGGCTAATATCCCGGAGATGATCGTCATTTACTGTTTCCATTGAAACGGAGATCAAAATCCCGTCCACCCGGCTCGAAAGCAGTGTTTTGATACAGTTTTTCTCGTTTTTTAAATTTTCGCTGGACTGGCAAATGATGATGTTATAACCGGCTTCGTTTGTAACGGACTCGATACCACTAATGACCGAGCTGATAAAGTGGCTGTATAACCGGGGAACAATTACCCCAATGGTATTGGTTTTGCCGGTACGTAAACTGCTGGCAATCTGATTATGTTTGTAATTCATTCGATTGGCACATTCGATCACCTTTTTTTTCGTCTTCTCGCTGATTTTCGGATGGTTGCTAAGTGCCCTTGAAACGGTTGAAGGTGCTATATGAAGCTTTTTGGCAATGTCAACAATCGAAGTTTGTTCCCTTTTGCCTTTTTTGGTTAAATCAAGTTTGTTCATTTTTTCTCTAGTTCTGCTGCAAAATTACTGTTAAAAATTATTTATGCAAACGTTTGCTTAAATTTATTATTTTTGAATGATTTTTTAACAGATAAACATTTAAATTTATGAATTTAAATCAGTGTTGTAGTACTTATAAATATCTATTAGTGCCCGGGAAAAATATAAATATCCCTCGCTATGCCCGGTATAACAACAAGTTCGTAAATGTTTACGTTTGGATGGCGGGTATGGGTATTGCCGCACCGCAAACCCTCCAAAAATATATAAATAATTGTCATTCTGGGCGCAATGAAAAGAAGTGAAGAAACTATAGATATAATTTAAACCGTACAACAATGATTTTAAAACAAAAAATTCTTAATGTTTAATTTTAATCACCGGAATTATAAGAGAAATAATATATTTAACGGTCTATCATTCATTTACTTAACCAACTAAAAATGAATAAAATATTTGTTAATACATTATCATTCACATTGATTTTTGCCTGGATGACATTTAATATCCAGGCCCAACAGGGGCAGGCCAAAACCAAGACCAAGGCTCCTGCCCAAACTTTGAAAGCCAATATATTAACTATTGGTGATTCCAACGGGGCACATGCCGATGGCTGGGTCACTCAGCTGCGTAAGTTATTGCCTGCAGCAACTATAATCAATCAATCGATTAGCGGTAATACCATTGGCTTTGATAACCTGGGCCATGAGTCGCTTAATACCCTGAAAAATATCGACCGGTATATTAAATGTGCAAGCGATTCCCTGAACGGGGAAACTTTTGATTATGTGATCGTGTGCCTGGGAACCAATGATTGCAAGGCTGAATTTGCAAACCGGCAAAATGATGTAATCCAAAACATGAATACTCTGATTGCAAAGATCGAAAATCATCCGGCTTTTAAAGTTAAAAAGCCTCATTTTATCATGGTTTCTCCTCCACCTTACGGAGATGATAATATGCTGATTGAAAAATATAAAGGCGGAGACAAGCGGGTGAGTGCGCTTATTGAACCTTTTCACCAAATAGCCACTAAACATCACTGGAAATTTATTAATATTTACAAGATGCTTAGGCCAGATTTTAATAAACTCACACCCGACGGAGTACACATGGAAGCTGAAGGCCAGATGCGCATAGCAAGGAGGATTGTTTCCAGACTTTGATGAATTTATTTTCTTGCGTTCATGCGGATGATCACATACGACATGCCTTGCATTTTAAGGTGTGCCGTATTGTTTTTAATTTTCATGATTACCCCTTTCCCGGCCAATACTTTAGGCCTTTCAATTTTATACGTAAGGGAAACGGCTTTTTCAACGGCAGCCGAAGATGGATTTATGACAATCAGCAGTTTTTCTTTTCCATCAGCCCTGAAATATGCAAAAGGATATTGGTTTTTCTCATCCAAAAGGGGAATAAAATCAGCATAGGCAGCCAGTGCCGGTTCCTGATTTTTCAAATAAATCAGTCTTTTTACTTTGTTCAATAGAGAATTTTGTTCTTCTTCTTCGGACATGACGTTAGGAGGACATGCAGAAGTATCCACAGCCCTGTATAATTTTAGCGAATCTGCTTTGGAAAATCCACAATTATGGCCCGATGACCATTGCATAGGCGTACGTGCCCCGGCTCTTGCCCCATACGAGCCTTCAGTAACAGGAATCCCATAAAGCTGCTTCATCCCTATTTCATCACCATAATATATAAATGGAACACCTGGCATGGTAAGCATAAAAGCGAAAATTAATTCAATATCTTCATCGGTACGACCGTTATTTTTAATTCTGATCATGTCATGGTTACCAATAGGAAGGGAAATGTAACCTTTCTCTTTGGTCGCATCCCATTGTTCCAGGTATGTTTTCAGAAAATCCGAAATATTCCCTTTCCCCTGCCGGCTGAAATAGCTGTTATCCTGTTTTTGATACAGGCTTTCATATCCTTTTGACCAATGATTAAAATCAGCATGAAAACCTCCTTCACCAATCGATTTGACCGGATTTGACCATTCTGAAATCATAAAGGCCTCAGGATAATTCTTATCCAGCCATTCTCTTATTCCTTTCCAGTATTCTGCACAGGCTGTTCCATCATCATTTTTTATTAACGAACCGGCCATGTCTACCCTGAAACCATCAGCCCCCATGTCCAGCCAAAACTTCATTACATTGCGCATTTCTGCTTTCAGAGCAAGCACATCGGGGTGGTTGACAGGCAGCTGCCAGGGCTGCGAAGGATCCGGATGGGCAAAACCATAATTCAGCGCAGGCTGGTGCCAGAAAAAGTTAGTCATAAAGTTCCCGTCCCGGTTGCAATATCCCTGAATGAAATTTGAACTGTATTTTTCCATCCCGGCAAACCAGGTGCTGTTTGTCCAGATATACCAGTTGCTGTATTTGTTGGGTTTTGAATCACAAGAGGCCTTGAACCAGGGATGATCTATCGAAGTATGCCCGGGTACATAATCCATAATGATGTGAATTCCGCATTTGTGGGCCTGTTCAAAAAGATTTCTGGCATCTTCGTTGGTGCCGTACCTGGGCGCAACCTTGTAATAATTGGATACGTCATAACCTGCATCCCTGAAGGGCGATTCATAAAAGGGATTTATCCAGATGGCATTGACCCCCAGACTTTTAATGTAATCCAGCTTCTCGGTGATTCCTTTCAAATCGCCTATCCCGTCTGAATCAGAATCATAAAATGTTTGAGGGTATATCTGATAAAATACGGCATGATCAACCCATTCGGGCGTTTTAGGACGGATGGGAGATTTATATTGAATACTGTCTTTTATAGCAGACTTTATTGGAATGTTAAGGAGAAAACTAAAAATGATTATGATCAATAACTGCTTTTTCATCGTGTAACTTATTTTTTATAATTAAAAAACAGGTTTTAATACCTTGAAATTTTATTGGTATTTTTTACTCATTCTTGTGGTAAAAATGCCTGATCCTTGTTTTGATGAACTTTTGATGATGATTGCAAACTTAAGAATTTTCATTTTACTTGGGAAATGACTGGTTTGATAATTTTTAAAGGGATAATATCAGGATTACTAAGAAAACATTACTTTTAAGGCTTGAATTTTTGTTTTTCCCGGTTGATTAAATTAAGAAAATTTAACAGAAACGGAGAAATACAGAGCATTTAATATAGAAAATAAATCCTAAAAGTTATATGCAAAAGATAAAAACACGTACCATTTTTACTTCTTTGGTAAATAATAATGGTAGCATGGATAATGAATATAAAAATTCATTTGAGCGTTTTGATGAAAATGGGAACCTTATTGAAGAAATTGTCTATACAAATGAAGGCAATGTTGAAAGCCGCAATCAATATGACTTTGATGAGAAGGGGCGGATGGTCAGGGAAGTAAACTATATTGATGAAGAAGAAATAGGGGATGTTAAAAATTATATATTGGATGCCGAGGGCAAAATTACCGGCAAGGATATAGAGTATGCCGATGGTTCTAAATCTTTTGAAAGGACCCAGAGAAGTTCAACCTCTACCACTACAACATTTACCGACGAGGATGGGGAATTTGATGGTAAGGAAGAACGGAAACTTGATGGTAACGGCAATGTCATTGAATTTATCCGTTATGGCTTTAATAAAAACATGGAGCAACATATTGTCTATGAATATAATGATGATTCTAAGCTGACAGGGTCTGTTGAGTATGAGGGTGAATATATACTTCGAAAAACAGAATATCAATATGATGAAAATGGCAATCAGACCTTGGAAGTCGCCCGTACACGCAAGGGTGAATTAATCAGCAGGAGAGTACGGAAATATGATGAAAAGAACCATTTAATCGAGTTGTCTGCTCCTCATTTTATGATCCGTTATGATTATGACGAAAAAGGGAATATGATACGGGAAGAAAATGTTCTAAGCAATGGTACTCTTCAAAATCTGACTTTGTATACCTACAATGAAGATAATTTATTAATTGAAGAAAGGATATACAGGGCCGGTGAGGAGTATTCGGTTGGAGGTGAGTTAATGGCTCATGAGGAATCAGAACATTTGAGCAAAAAATACGCGTATGAATTTTTTTAGATAACAAAAAATATTTTTAATTCTGCTATCGGGGTTTAGGGAAAAGCTTTGTATTTTGACATTATGAGTATAGATTACTGAAAATTATATTGTTATTCCATGTAATATTTAAGGCCAATAATTTTCAGAAATTGGAAAATCTTTATATATTTACTGGATTCGTATTTGTTTTAATTCACTGAGGTAATAACCTGTAGCATGGATAAAAGAGAAAACAATCCCATTCCACCTGCCGATGCTGAGTTAAAAGAATATATTATTTTACTTGAATCCACCATTAAGCAATATCAGAAAGACATTGCTTTTTACGAAACCGAGAGAAAACGATGGGTTCAGTTAAAAAATATTTATCGTATTTCCAATCATGTTAACATACTGGTTACACGTATTGATGAACAACATGAACTTTTCCAGAAAATATGTGACAATATAGTTGAGTTCGGGGTTTTCCGGATGGCTATGATCGGTATATGTGATTGGGAAAAATTGGTGGTAACGCCCATAGTTTTCAGCGGATATGAAGAAGGTTATTTATCCCTGACACAATTCACCCTGGATGATTCTCCTGCAGGAAATGTGCCTCTTTCACTGGCGGTAAAAACTGCTTCTCCTCAGGTTGTAAACGATCTTCAGGCTAAGGATATTCCCTGGCACGATGAAATTGTCAAAAGGGGTTATTTCTCCGGCGCGGCATTCCCTATATTCGTCGATGGTCAGGTTGTTGGCGTTTTGGGCGTTTATGCTACTGAAAAAGATTATTTCAAGGAAGATGAAATTTATTTATTTGAGGTCATTACCCAGTACATTGGTTATGGAATGGAGAAAGTCAGGGAAGAAAAGCTTCGCAAGCAGGCTGAAGAAGAACTCAGACTTTCCCAGCAAAAATTTTATGTTGCCTTTCAATCCAGCCCGGATTTAGTGACCATCTCCACCTTAAAAGACGGCCGTTTTTTTGAAGTAAATGATGCCTTTGTACAGGTAATGGGGTATTCGAGGGAGGAAATTATTGGGAACGATTCAATGGCTATTAATTTATGGGTTGATCGCAGGGAGAGAAAAAAACTGATTGATGAACTTAGGGGGAAGGGGGTTATTAAAAACCGTGAAGTTCAGTTTCGAATCAAGTCTGGAGAAATACGTACTTTCCTTATTTCTTCAGACATCATACGGATCAATGAAGAAGATTGCATTATTTTAATATCCAGGGATATCACTGAACGTCAACAGGCTGTTGAAGAAATTAAAACCTATGCTCATGAAATGAGCATTATCAATAAAATTATTACGGCCTGTACCAGTGCTTCCGATCTTGTGACAAACCTTCATAATGTGTTGAATGAAGCCTTAAATGCCACACAATTAACCTGTGGCGGCATTTGTCTGATGGATCCTGATCATTACCTGAAGTTAATGACCGATATCAACGTTTCAGATAGAATAAAAAATCTCTATAAGGTAAAAGGGATTAAAACAGGAGAGGGACTTTGCGGTCATTGTGCTTTAGAAAAGAAATCCTTAATCCTGGGCAATCGGGAAGCTATTGCACAGTACGCTTCTTATGAACTATTAAGGAATGAAGATATCCAATTTTATGCGGCTTTCCCTTTAATCATACAGGACGAATGTGTGGGAGTCATGTTTTTATACACCTATGGACAGGAAAAGCCTAATGAAAGGAGCCTAAGACTGATAGAAACCGTTTGTCTTCAGATTGCCATTACCATTCAAAATTCCTTGCTGCATCAAGAAGTTTTGCGAAATAATGAAACACTGGAAGAAAAAGTGTTGCAAAGAACTAAAGAACTGGAAACTGCTAATAAAGAACTTGAATCATTTTCTTATTCTGTTTCTCATGATTTGCGTGCTCCCCTTAGAGGAATCAATGGTTTCAGCAAGATACTCCTGGAGGATTATATCTCTTCCCTGGATGAAATAGCTCAGGAATATTTACAGCGAATCATAAAGGCAACCGAGAGAATGGAACAGCTGATCGGTGATCTGCTTAATCTTTCACGGATTATCAGAAGCGAAATCTCCCTGAAGGAAATAGATATGGAGTTATTAGCTAAGGAACTGATGAATGAAATCTTGAATTCTTTGACCTCAGAGAGAAAAATAAATTTTACGGTGAAGGGTGATTTAAAAGTACATGCTGATGAAGGTTTGATCAAAATAGCTTTATATAATTTGCTGAATAATGCTGTAAAATTTACGGGGAATCATCCTGAAGCAAATATTGAATTAGGCGTTGAACAGCAGGATGGCCGGAAAGTATATTATGTCCGTGATGATGGCGCAGGCTTCGATATGAGTTATGCTTCCAGGCTTTTTACTCCTTTCCAGCGTTTGCACAGTGAACAGCAATTTAAGGGAAGCGGAATAGGCCTGGCAACCGTAAACCGTATCATCAGCAGGCATGGTGGTGAAATCTGGGCAGTAAGCAATGTGGAAGAAGGAGCTACCTTCTATTTTACCCTGTCGGCAAGGTGATTGTCCTTAGAAAATAAGCTGCAATCCTACCCTAAGGCCAAAACGTTGAATTTCAGGGTGATTCAGATAGGAAAAGCGCCAGATGGCATCAATCCTGATGATTTTAAAGATATTTTCAATACCCAATCCCCCTTCTGTATAAGGTTTCGATAAACCGGAAAGGGTGGAAGGGAAGTTCATTATTTCCTTTGTCTCTTCGTTCAGACTGCCGATCAGTGTTTTGCCATAAACCACTTCCCTCCATTTCAACTTTCTCATCAGGGGAATATGGTTTAAAAACAACCCTTCAAAATGATGTTCTGCAAAGAGGGAAGCATAGCGGTCGCTCACGAATTCATAATAATTCATCATGTTAAAAGATGAAGCATCAAAGGCATAAGTTTCATTTCCTTCATGGAGGCGGAGAAGCGGATAGGGCAGGTTTCCCCATATTTTACCTGCCTGGATTTCATAGTTAAATGTTCCTAAGGGATTGATTTTAATGCTATGCGTGAGATCGACGTGGAGCTTGTAGTACTTATAGTCTGAATTCAGCACTCCTTTCAATCCTTTGGTAAAATCAATTTTGAGAATCGGGTAATCTGATCCCATGCTAGTCCGTTCAAATTCCCCGTTCATGAATTTTTCGTTGTAGGCAAAACGGGTGGTCAGGGTGATTTCTGATGATGTAATCCTGCTCCAGTTGCGTGAATCCCGGGTATTTTCAAAGGGAATGATTTCAGAGGGGAAAATAATTTTGTTGGAAAATCTCAGGGTACTCGACAAACCCTCGAACCATTCTTTTTCGTAATAGCTTTCAAATTCCCGGACCATGAGTAGCTTGTTCTTTGGTCTCCTTGCCAGAATGGAAGCCAGAATATTGTCTTCGGTGAAAGCATTGATGCTTTGCCCCAATTGTTCAATATCGTCTTTGTAATTAAATGCGAGGACTTCCCTTGGGCTTTTGTTCAGCATGTACATTGTTCCTATGCCGTATTTTAGTTTTTCATCTTTGAAACCATAGGCTATATGGCCTGAAAGCATTATCCTCGTGCTGAAATCATTGCTGGTTCTAAGACCCAGCCTGAGACGTTCTCCTTCTATCGGATTATAACTGGCTGTTTTAAAATAGGGCCCAAATTCGAAGGGCCCATGAACATAATATCCGGTCACAAAAGTGGTGATGATGTCTACATAAGTGTTAAATACGGGAACTTTCCGGATAGAATCAACCATAGCATAAATATCTTCTTCTTTTTTGGTGAGATGTTCGTGCCGTGAATTGTTCCAGAAAGCAGTATCTTTCCTGGTTGCATCTTTGAGTACTATCGATTGTTCGGGAATTTCATTAGTGAAAAAGCGTTTTGAGTCTGGGACTCCTAACTTGATGTTTTTAAAGGAGGTGGTTTTTCGCCCAAACAATCCGATTGCCTTTTTCTCAATTGAAAAATCAGCAAATTCCTGGTCTTTGACCAGGAACCAGGTGGTGTCATTTAATTTTGAAAAGTCCTGGCTTACGGTCAGATTGTTGATAAAATTGATATTGGCATCTTCGGCTATTCTGGCATTTATTTTTTTTATCGCCCAGCTTGAATCGGCTACCCAGAAATCCCCGGTAAAAGTTAATTCCTGTTTCCTCTTGGGTTTGAATGAAATATGATAACATCTGACGTTATCGATATAAGTACTGTCTAGCAGGTAATATTTATAGACAAACAAGCCGAAATCAGCAATGGGGCTGATGAAATTTTTATCGAATGCATTGATGTAGTTGTCATAAATATTGGCATCTATGTACATTTGTCCGGTGAACTGAGAGATGCTGGCATTTTCTACTCCCGAAATATGGCTGGCTTTTATTATTTCCTTGGTACGTTTTGGATTTTTCTGATAGTAATAATCTGATAAGCTTTCTGTTAAGAAAACAGGCAGGAAAACTTTTCCGGTTTCTGCCGATGTATCCACATAATTAAAAATAAATTGGAATTGCTTAAAAACAGCTTGTTTCTTAAACTTATTATCAATGTTATTAACATCGAATTCCATTTTATTATAAACTTCTGCAGAATAACCGGTAAGTTTGTCAGGATTATTTTTTTTCTTGTGGGCAATAATATTCCTGATGATGCGATGGGCAGGATTTTCGGTAGGATGAATAACTACTTCCCTTAATACATAAGTATCATTTTCAAGTTCGATATTTATTTCCTGATACTGATTCTTTTTAACATAATATTTTTGGCGTTTATATCCCATGTACGTGACAACGAGAGTATCAACCGGAAGGCGGGTTTCAATATAGAATTCACCATTATAATCGGTGATGGTTCTCTGGTCGGTGCCCTTCAGGAAAATATTAACAAAGGGAAGTAATTCTTTGGTCTGGGCATCACTTACTTTACCCCTGATTTTGGTTGTCTGTCCTTCTATTGATAAATTAATAACAAGAAAGAAAATAAAACTGAGGCTATATATTAAGTTGATCTTTTTCATTAATGATTTCTGTCTTTTCTGGTCCGACTCCGGTATTACAAAAATTAGCCCAAAATTTGAACAGGAATTTTTGTCAGTGGTTTAATTTTATAAGAACAACGCTTTTTTTGAGGATTTATTTAATAATCAGAAAACTTACTATAAAGATAGATTTATTTTGCCTAAGAATATAGTAAAGAGATAAAGCAAAAAATGTAATCTCAGGTGATTAGTATCTCGGTTTATTCTTAATGTTTGTGAAATGGAAATCCTGTAGGAAGGTGTTTGTGGATCATCTCTCCATGTTTGTGTAATTGTTCGTGTATCAAATTTGTTTTGATCAGCAAATCCGTATCTGAAAGAATTTCTTCCGCTGTCCCTGTTTTTTCTATAGTATGATCTTCTGACAAAACGGCAACTCTTGATTGCAGGTGATCTACCAACTCGAGCTGATGGGTAGTGAGGATAATGGTTTTCCCGGCTTCATTCAGTTGAAAGATGAGTTCAGTGACATAAGATCTTGTTTTGGGATCCAGCCCGCTCATGGGCTCATCCATCAAAAGGACCTCCGGGTTCATGGTTAAAATCGCCCCGATGGCCACTTTCTTTTTTTCACCCCCTGACAGCATGTAGGTTGGCCGTTCCCTAATAGGTTCCAGATCAAGCATCTTCATGACTGTCTCTGCCCTTTCGAAAGCATTTTCTTTGTTCATGCCCATCTGGAGGGGGCCAAATATTAATTCATCGAAAACCGTTGGACAGAACAATTGGCTGTCCGAATCCTGGAAAACATAACCCACGCTTGTCCTGAAATAGCGGTTAAAATTAATGTCTTTAAGGGATTCTTCGCTGACAAGCTCATCTTTGTAATAAACTTTCCCTTTCTCCGGGAAAATCAGTCCGCAGAGAATATGCAGAAGGGTGGATTTCCCGCTGCCATTAGATCCTATAATGGAAAATATTTCTCCCTGTCCTACTGCAAAGCTGACATCATGTAAGGCAGTATGTTTTTGAAGATAGCTGTATGTGACATTTTCCAGTCTGATTATATTTTCCATTTTATTATATAAAAAAGCATAAGATGATGATTCCTGCAAGCAAAGATAAAGACAAAAACAAAATATCCGGCCATTCCACTTTTCTAAGATAACACAGATTGGTATCTCCGGAAAAGCCCCTGGCGGTCATGGCCATATATACTTCCTCATATTTTATCCATGATTTGCGGAAGATATAAGCAATCCGGCCAGTTATCAATCTGGTGGATTCATTTTCGCCGGACTGTTCCCACCAGCGTAATTTCATGGCAAAGTAGGTTTCTTCAATGGTTTGTGCCAATACAAAGATGAACTTGAAGGCCAGTGTGATAATCAGCAATAGTATTCCCGGAACCCTGAATATCTTCATGGATTTGATGATCTTGTTGAATGGGGTGGTGTAAAAGATTAGAAAAGTTAATGTCAGGGAATTTAAAACTTTCAGATAAAATCTGAGGACAAAAAAAGAACCTTCCCTTGTAATTCCGACTATTGAAGGTATATGATAGATCCAAACCTGTTGCGCAGAGCGAAACCGAATTAACGGAATGATGATTTCCCTTCCGGTAATCAGGTTGAGGGCTGCAGGAGCAACGACAATAAAGCCAAATAAGAAACTTAAAATCAATATTTTCTTATAAACTTCGAACAGCCTGATATGCGAAAGTGTGTATAAAATCAGGAAAATCAGCGAAATTGCCAGCTGGGTCGGAATTTCTTTGACCAGACTGATGATGACCATGAAAAAAAACAGGAAAAGAGTTTTGGCACGGGCGTCTATTTTCTGCATTAAGCCGTCCTGGACTGAAAATTCGTTTTGGAGGGTTCCCGATTTGATCAGGTTTGCGGCTTTTTTTAGGGTTCTGTCAATAGGAAGTGAAGCGGTTTTTTTATGTTTTTCTCCCTGCCTTGAATGTATTTCATTCGTTTGTAAAAATGATGGAAGTGCGTCAGTCATGCTTGTGAAAAAGTTTTAAAAGCAGGTAAGTGATGATCATGATTAAGCCAGAACCTGCTACCGCTGAAATAACATAGCCCAAAATCCCCAGCCAGGATGAATTATTTTTTCCAAAACCGTAATTTGCCAGTGGTGCTTTCCAGATTTTAGCCGTTTTTTTCATGTCCCGGGGTACTGAACCTGTCTTTTGCCGGACAACTTCGGTGGACCATTCCCCCCAGGCCCCTTCTGAATGGAAGACTGACGGCAAAATGATTCCCAAAGGAGTCAGCAGAAGCATGATCAGCAGGGCAAGCAAAATATTTTTTTGAATTTTGTTCATCTCATCAGGGTTGTAGAACATAAATCAATTCCCTGTGATTCTTCTGAAAATACCTGAAAAGCAGGGCGGTAATCAGTCCTTCAATGATTCCGAAAAGCAGAAAATGTTCCAGGGCCATCGCCGGTATGGCAATCTTCAGGGAATATGGGGCATATAAAGGTGTTCCATTGGCTGCATGGGCAACTATGGGCTGTATTCCCAGTTCTGTTGCTGTAATTATTGCTGTAATACAAAGGCTAAAGTATCCTGATAAAAAAGCTGCAATATTATTCTTGATGAATTGATTTTTTCCTCCAGGAATCATTTTAAAAATATAATAGGCCGTGAACGACATGACGAAGGCCATATTAAAGCAGTTTGCACCGATAGCCGTAATTCCTCCGTCTCCGAAAATAAGAGCCTGAATGATGATCGCAACGGAAACAGAAAGAGTGGCTACCCAAGGCCCGAAAAGCAGTGCAATGAGTGCTGCGCCTACCGCGTGGCCTGATGTCCCGCCCGGAATAGGAATGTTGAACATCATAATCAGAAATGAAAAAGCTGCCGACATTCCCAAAAAGGGTATCATCTTTGTCGAAAGTTTCTTTTTTATCTTTTTTATGCCCACGGCAATTATCCCTATAAAGGCAACATAAAAAGGGATATACGTTTGCGGGCTGAGGTATCCGTCTGGAATGTGCATTTCTATTCTTGTTTTGAATGTCTTCTAATATTAAATTTTACTCTGCTAACATGACTTTTTGACACGGGATAAAGCTTTTGGATTATATTGTTACTGATTTGTCGCACTCTTCAGGGTTATTATTGCTGTGATCATGATGGGGAATTAAGATAAACCGGCATCATAAGACTAATCGGCCTGGCTCATGACCAATTTTCCGTATTTGATTCCTTTAATGCTGATTAATAAATCTGACAGTTCGGTCAGCGTGTGGGCCGGCCCTTTGATGGAAACTATCTCCATGCAATTGCCCTCATCCAGGTGAAAATGCTGGGTCGCCAGGATGACTTCATGAAAATCATGCTGTATGTCAGTTAGTTTGGTCGAAAGATCCTTTTTGTGATGGTTGTATAGCAATACGATAGCTCCTGCTACAATCCTGTCGCACTGCCATTTTTTCTCAACCAGGTTC
Organism: Bacteroidota bacterium; assembly: GCA_030706565.1. Taxonomy (NCBI): domain Bacteria; kingdom Pseudomonadati; phylum Bacteroidota; species Bacteroidota bacterium. The sequence goes on from JAUZOH010000053.1 coordinate 14,560, forward strand.
TTCTCAATTAGATAACGCAGGGCTTGTGAACGGTTTGCAAATTTGTTTTCCTTCACAAAATTGTCCAGTGCGGTAAGTAAATTTTCTTCCAGGCTGACGCCAAATCGACTTATGGCCATTGTAACACGAATTAAATAATTAGTGTTACAAATGTAAAAAGATTTATTGTACAGAGGATCATTATTTAAGTTTTAATTGTTCCATAAAACATTTTCGACTCTAAATCGTTTTACAATTAAATGAAAAAAGTTTTTTCCATATTATTTGCAGTACTGATTCTTGTTTCGGGAATACACCTTTCTTTGGCAACACATTTCTGCGAGGGGCAGCTGGCTGCTGTAAAATGGTCATTGTCGGGCGAGGAGGCAACTTGCGGAATGGAGCAACACCGAGCTACTGCATCTGCTCA
>JAUZOH010000054.1 GCA_030706565.1 Bacteroidota bacterium
ATTTTTGTTGGCTAAATAGGGACGCTTGGAGCCATCCCAATATTTTACGGTCTGGCCGTCAAATTTTGGCCCAAATTGGCAGTATGCCCGGTAAAAGGGATGCTTTGACCCGTCTCCATCGGTGATCCAGCCTTGTTCATTTCCGGTTATGGCAATGTTGTCGTCCCTGTCATAACCCGGGCCATAATCGTTCTGATAATCCGGTTGAAAAGCAAGATTTTCGGCAGTATATACATAGTTGAAATCTACTCCCATGCCTTTACGGACAGATCCTTTTTTTGTTGTAATGACCACCACCCCATTGGCAGCTTCTGAGCCATACAAAGCTGAGGCGCTGGCCCCTTTCAGGATAGTAAGGTTGTCTATATCTTCGGGATTGATGTCCAGCACCCCGTTTTCCCTGATTCGTTGTTCGTTCCAGTAGTCCGTATTGTTGTTGGCCCTGTCATAGTTTAAAAGGGGGTGATTTCTGATGGGAATACCATCGACTACGTACAAGGGTTGTGTGTTGTTATTAATTGATGTAACCCCTCGGATTTGAATATTTACTGCACTGGATGCTCCCCCGGGGGCGCTGTTAATCCTGACGCCGGTTGCTTTGCCATATAAGGCAGAGCCCAGATTGGTCGGGCCGGCCAGCGTAATGTCTTTTGCAGAGATACTGCTGACTGCATATCCTAAGGCTTTTTGTTCCCTGCTAATACCCATTGCTGTGACCACCACTTCATTGAGGTGTTTCACATCTTCTTCCATTTTTATGTCAATGCTCCTTTGTTTTGCAACGGTTACTTTCTGGGTTGCATAGCCCATGGATGAGAAAACAAGTACAGATTGTTCATTGGGTACTTTTATAGTGTAGTTCCCATTTAAATCGGAGATGGTACCAATAGATGTACCTTCCACAAAAACATTAACCCCGGGCATCCTTTCCCCATTGGCATCTGTAATTGTACCCTTGATAATAATGTTTTGTTGTATTACTGCTCCGAAGACGTTTAAGTTTTTATGCCGTAAACCGGCATTGAGATTTGACAAATATTCAGTATTAGCTTGAATATTGCATACTGCGACTAAACATATTAAAATGTAGGTGTAAACCCTGCGCAGTATAAGCTTAGTGAAGCATACTTTCATAGTTTTAATTTTAAGATTAAATTAAATTGTGTCAGAGCTCGCTTAATTATAGATAAATAGCATCTCTCATAAATCTAATCCGGAGAGTGGTTCATTTTTAGTTTTTTATGCTTTTTCCTCCTTTCTTTTTTAGGGATTTAATTGTTTAACGATCTGTTCTCCATTGCCGATTTTATAACCTGAAGAATAATAACCAATCTTTCCATCGGCCCGGGTTGTAATTACGATGGGAAAATTTTGGTTGAAGGCTTTGCCGGTTATTTGTTCGACTTTGGCCAGGAAATTATCCTGATCTATTGCAAAATATGTGTTCTTGGGAAAGTTTTTATAATTGGAAATTTCAAATCCTGTACCAAGCAAATCCTGTTTCACTAAAATCAATATTGACCCATTCCAGGAATCAAGGCTGTTTTTAAGTTTTGACAGGTCCTCCATCAGGTGCTTGGTAGGTTCTTTATCAGGATCAATCCAAATAAGCACACTGCCTTTGCCCCCTGATAATTCTTTTAAGGTTACCTGTTTATTGGATGGATATAAAGTGATTTTTTGTTCAGGGGGGAGGCTCCCATAGTTCACATTTATTTCCCCCGTTTTCACATCGCGAAACTGTAAATCCACTTCTTTTTCCCGGTTTGCTGTGATATTGAAAAACTTTATTTTACATAAAACCGAACCATCCGGCTGCCTTATCCCTGTAATCAGCCTGTAATTCCCTGTGTCAAGGCTTAATGAAGCGGGAAACTTGTCAAAAATATTACTGGTTTCGTAATCAAGTGTTTTGTAAGCTGCTCCGTCAAATTTGCCAAGGGTAAAGTGGGTGTAATATTCCGGTTTGAGCTGTTGCTGATTTTGATAATTCAAAATAAGTTCCCCTTTAGGGAGGTTAGATATATTTTTTTTCTCAAAGTACACATCATTCCATTTGTTATTTTGGTAAACCTGTGCAATGCCACGGGCAGCTTCCAGTTGGGCAGGAATTCCCATGCTGCGGCATAAAGCGACAAAGAATATTTTTCGCGATAATTGATCGGCATACCTGAGTTCGTAAACTCCTGCAGGTTTTATTGGTACTTTATACGAGTTGGCCTGGTCCAGAATTTTGATGTTTTGGCTGATCCAGTTTAAAATGAATGCAACATCTTTTTGACTGTTTCCCGTCATGAACTTTCCGAATTTTTGAAGGAAAAAGTGTTTATAGGAACTGATTAATTCATTAGCAATTCTTGGATTTAGAATAAATTTATGAAAAATTTCATTGCAAATTGAAGACTTATTACTTGAATAAAGCAAATGGTCGGATAAGACCTCCGCTGGTGTATCATGAAGATCCTTTTCCCTGATGACATAAAGGAGCTGCAAAGCACGATGCCTTAATCCGGGTTTTGTGGTTTTTAAAAATCTTTCAATTTCTTTCCAGTTGCCCCGGGCGGAGATTAAAACTTTTCTTGTGGAGTCGGCGTTCATGTGATTTTCAGAAGCAAATTCTTCGGCTTTTACCGAGTCGACGAATGTTTTTTCGTAAGCCTGTCTGATTTGGTCTTCCTTCTTAATACGGCGGATATTTTCTTCCCTTCCTTTTTCTGATGTCTGAACCACAGGCCCTTCAATGGGAGGAATAATATCATAGTCTTCGGTACGTTCCCTGTTGTTATTGCCCTGTAAAATAATCTTTACGGTATCTGTCTTCCCTACCGAAATTTTCTTATATCCGGTTTGGTTGTTTTTGCCGGCCCAGATGAGCAGGTCGCCATAGCCGGTAAGAAGTGAGCAGATTCCCTTCTTATTCGTTAAAGATTTTGCCAAAGGATAAAATTCTGCATAGTTATACAATCCGAATTCGACCGGAATATAGGGGGCAATGGAATAATCGCTGTTGAGAACTTTGACAATGACTCGTTTGGCAGGTGCATATTGTGGTAAAACGTTGATTTCTGTTACCAGCTCTGTCTTATTTACCACCTCATCTTTTCCCTTGTAGTTCCCGTATACATTGGTATGCAGCATCATGGCCCGGGTTGCAGGCCCGGCAAACCAACCCATGTTCAGATCAGGTTCGGGTTCACAGGCTCCCATGAAATACCATTTCCCGTCAACCCAAACTTCAACCCAGGCATGGTTATCATCGGAGTGGGCCCAGCGTGGAGTATAGATCTGACGTGCCGGCAGGCCCACCGAACGCAGGGCGGTCACTGTGAACACTGATTCCTCACCGCAGCGCCCGAATGCATTTTTTACTGTATTTAAAGGAGAACTGGTGCGTTCGTCTGTGCCATGGTAGGTGACTTTCTCATGACACCAGTGATTCACTTCAAGGGCTGCATCTTTCATCGAAAGATTTTTAATCCTTTCTTTCAACTCGTTGAAAAATACACTGCGGGCCGTATCAAGATTTTCATTCCCTGCCCTGGGAGGCAGTACGAAATGTCTGAAAATATCTTCCGGAATAGTTTTTCCCCAGGAAAAAGTCTTTTTTGCTTTAAAGGCCATCCTGACATTTTTCAGGTAAAAGCTGCCGCTGTAATCTGCCAGGTCGGATAAGGGCATATAGGCGTATAAGAATTCAAGAGCTTCTTTTTCTTCTGGGGTAAGTTTCTGGCCGAAAACAGAAAATAAAGCATGGCTGCGGTTTTTGGCCAGTTCTTTTTGTTTAAGGAATTGCCTGTTTACTTCGCTTCTGTATTTTATATCCGAAATGAAATGTGTTTGGGCCTGTCCTTGAGTCATTCCTATGGAAACGACTAGTAGAAAAAATATTAAAAATCTGGTTTTCATGATCCATGCATTAAATGATTTACAATAGCCACAATTTTTTGTATTTCATTACTATCGGTCAATTCAGTTGAAAATTCAGAAACACCGGTTGTATTTCCCATATTGAGAGGGGTATTTTGGTACTTCATTTTGCTCAAACAGGTCTTTTTCCCGGATAGATGAAATTCGTCAGCTCCGGTAGCTTTTATAATTTCCAGGATATTGGAACTGTTGATACCCGCTCCGGGCATGATTGCCAACCGTCCGGCAGAAAATTTTACCAGTCCGGCAATCAGCTTGGCACCCAGAAGTGCTGAGTTTTGTTGACCTGAGGTTAACAGCCGGTCAATGCCCAAATCAATGAGGCACTGTAAGGAATCGAAAGGATCCCTGCACATATCAAAAGCCCGGTGGAAGGTAACGCTAAGCGGGCGTGCCAGGTTAATCAGTTCGGGCATGCGGGATTTGTCAACCGATCCGTCATCATTAAGCATACCAATTACTATCCCGTCAACATTCAGGCTCTTGCATATTTCAATATCCCTTTTCATGATCGAAAATTCAAGGTCATTGTAAAGGAAATCGCCCCCCCTGGGACGGATTAAAACATTTATTTTTATTGAGAGCATTTTGCGTGCGGTTTCAATTGTTGCATAGCTAGGGGTAGTGCCCCCTTCCAGCAAATTGCTGCACAATTCTACCCTTGCTGCCCCGCCATTTTGAGCTGCTAATGCAGATTCTACTGAATTTGCACATACCTCAATGGTTATTGGTTTTTTCATGAAACAGGGATTAAACTTTCAGAATTTTCTCCAGGGCCAATGAAACAGCACCTAATAATCCACTTTTCCCGTTAAGGTTTGAAATAACGATTTCCGTATTGTCCTGCAACCTTGGAATGCAGTACTTGTTAAGTGCCTGTTGAATAGGGATCATGATAAACTGGTTGGCTTTGGAAAGTTTTCCTCCCAGTACGATAGTTTCCGGGTTGAACAGATGAATCAGGATAGAGATGCCTTTTCCCAATTTGTATCCCATCATGGAAAGAATTTGTACAGAATATTGATCCCCCATGTTTGCTGCTTCAATAACCAGGTCGGATTCGATTTTTTCGAGGTCTTCATTAACCATTGTCCTTAAGGAAGATATTTTCCCTTCCCTTATGCCTTCCTTGGCATATTGGGCCAGGACCAGCGCGGAAACCTCTGTTTCCAGGCAGCCCTGTTTCCCGCAGGAACATAAGATCCCATTTTCTACCATGGGGATATGGCTGAATTCTCCTGCCAGACCTGAATGTCCCCTGTATAGCTTTCCATTTAAAATCATCCCCAAACCGATTCCCCAACCAAGTTTTAGAACCAGGGCATTGTCTTTGCCTTTGGCTAACCCGAATTTACTTTCTCCAATAGCCATCACACTTGCATCGTTTTCCATGAAAACGGGTATACCTGTTTCTTCTTCAATTATTTTGCGCAGGGGTTTATTCCCGTATTTCATGAAGGTGTAATTAATACCCAGGTGGGTATTGACAAAACCGGGGATGCTTATTCCTATACCCAGTATTTTTGATTGATCTATCGGTGAGGATTTAATAAAGTTTTTTATTTCAGCAAGGAAAATTTCCAGTACCTTCTTTTCGTTGCTGAGTTTTAAACTGAATGATTTAATGTTTGTCACAATTTCATTCTGCATGTTGAAAATGGCCATTTGGGTATCATACTGGTCCATATCAATGCTGAGAATATATCCAAAATCAGGAACCAGTCCGTAAATTGCCGGTTTCCGCCCTCCGCTCGAATTTCTCTGTCCCCTGATTCCAACAATTTGGTCTTTTATCAGCTCATTAAGCAGGGTGGTAACGGATGGAGGAGTCATAAATAACAGTCTGCTCAATTCCAGGTTAGACATTGCCCCTTCGTAGAATAAATTTTTTATAATCTTCTTCTTTGCAATTGCCTTTTTGACCTGGACATTTGAACTAGTACCAGAGAATTCGGAATTGACAAAATTCTGTGATAGAACTTTTTCCATTTTTTTAAATTGAGTTAAACAAATTTAAAAAAAATATATATAAGAATTAAATAAATAATAAAAAATTTTAAAAAGTTATTTATCTGGATTTAAAATCAGGATTAAATAAAAAAAATTTTTTAATTTTATACCCTAGGAATCAGGAGCAGCAGCGACCATTGAAAAGCTGATTATTGTTGAGAAGTAGAAATTATCAGTTTTAAGTCAGGTGAATCGTGGTTGAATTGATTAAAAAATCTTGGGGTTGCATGATTCAGTTAGCCTGATTGATGGAAAATAACCGGATTGTGTTGTATGAAATTTCTGTAAAATTGATTATTAGTCTTTTATGCTATATAATTAAATTAATGAATCATGGAAACTAAATTTTCTTCCGGAGAAATGCCCGATATCATGCAAATAGAAGCTGATAAAGGCATGAGAACAAAAACAGAAAAGATACCTGTAAAGATTTTTTCTGATCACAATGACATAGCTGATGCTGTAACCAATGAAATTGCTACGGCAATTATTGAAAGTCAAAAACAAGGGAAAAATTTCGTATTGGGGCTTGCAACGGGCTCCACACCTACAACAGTATATACCCGTCTTGTTAACTTGTGCAGGGAAGGTAAACTGAGTTTTAAAAATGTCATCACCTTTAACCTGGATGAATATTATCCGATGGATCCTTCCTCCCTTCAGAGTTATGTCCGGTTTATGAAGGAATACCTTTTTGATCATATTGATATTAAGCCTGAAAATGTACATATTCCTGATGGTACTGTCCCCCGCGAAAAGCTTCAGGAATTTTGTCAGCATTATGACGAAATGATTGAACAGGCCGGAGGAGTTGATTTACAGATACTGGGTATAGGACGTTCGGGGCATATTGGTTTCAATGAACCCGGTTCGGAAATCAATTCACCCACCCGTTTGATTTCACTGGATCATATGACCATTGTGGATGCCGCCTCTGATTTTTACGGCGAGGATTATGTTCCCCGTAGGGCACTTACGATGGGTATAGGAACTATTTTAAAAGCAAGGCGTATTTTGTTGCTTGCCCTGGGGGAAGGGAAGTCTGCGATCATTAAAAGGGCTATAGAAGATCCTGTTAGTAATAATGTTCCTGCATCTTACCTGCAAACCCATCCCAACACCCTTATGATTCTTGATGATGCTTCCTCGGCCGAGCTAACCAGAGTCAAAACCCCATGGCTGGTGGATAGTTGCGACTGGGAGAATACCAAGTTGATCCGCCTTGCCGTTGGCTGGCTTTGCCAAAAGTTGAACAAGCCCATTCTGCGCCTGACCGACAGGGATTATAGTGAGAACGGCATGAGCGAGCTGATTGCGGTCAAAGGCCCTTCAAATAAGATTAATATCCAGGTGTTCAACGATCTCCAGCACACCATCACCGGATGGCCGGGAGGCAAACCCAATGCCGATGATACCTATCGCCCCGAAAGAGCTTTGCCCTATCCTAAACGGGTTTTGATATTCAGCCCTCATCCCGATGACGATGTGATATCCATGGGAGGAACATTGATCAGGCTTGTGGAGCAAGGCCATGAAGTGTATACTGCATATCAGACTACCGGATGCATTGCGGTACATGATGACGATGTTTTCCGTTATCTTGATTTTGCTACTGAATTTGATGAAACTGTTGATGTCAATACCGAAAAGATTGATGAACTCTATTCGCAGGTAAAGAAGTTTGTCGAATCCAAAAAGCCGGGTGAATCGGATACTCCTGAAGTTCAAAATATTAAGACTATCATCCGCAGGGGGGAAGCAAAGGCTGCCTGCAGGTTTATGGGAATTCCAATAGAACATGTGCATTTCCTGAATATGCCGTTTTACGAAACCGGCAAAGTGGTGAAGAAACCATTAGGCCAGCAGGATATTGACCTGATTGTAAAGTTGCTCAAAGAAATTCAACCCCATCAGATTTATGCTGCCGGCGATTTGTCGGATCCACACGGAACCCACCGGGTATGCTTTGAAGCCATAACCAGGGCTTTGAAAATTTTGAAAGACGAACCCTGGCTGAAGAATTGTAATATCTGGATGTACCGCGGAGCCTGGCAGGAATGGAATATCGGGGATATCGATATGGCGGTTCCCATTAGTCCGGATGAACTGATGATGAAGCGCAAAGCTATATTCAAGCATCAGTCTCAAAAAGACAAAGCGTTGTTCCCGGGATTTGATGAACGAGAGTTCTGGCAGAGGGCTGAGGACAGGAACAAGGCTACCGCAAAGCTTTATAATCAGGTAGGAATGGCAGAATATGAAGCTATTGAGGCTTTCGTAAAATACAAGAAATAATCAGTATAGGTAGTTTTTAAAATCTTATTGTTATATTCAAAAACCGGGTTATCCCGGTTTTTTGAATTTTGCATTTTTGTGTATTTGCCTGATGATTACGTTTTTTGTATCGTATGAACGATTTCAGGTCATCTAAAACCCTGAAGATAAAACCTGTTAGGTTTGGAAAATTAATATATCTTTTTATTCTCCTAAATTTTGGTTTTCATTGCCGTCAGCTTCAGCTGACGGATTCTGATGATATAATGATATTTCTTGGGCTTTAGCCCAACAATAGTTCAAAATAATACCGGAATATTTGGCTAAAGCCGCAAAAAATATTGCTTCATCAAATCCGTTGGCTTCAGCCAACGGATTTGATGAAGATGATTTCCTATTTTTTTAATGCCAAACACAGGGTTTTACTGGTGCCCCAAATTACATTTGTCCGGATCTGTTTGAAAGTTTCCTCTTCTAAAGGTATTTATCAACAATTTGTTGATTTGTCAAAGTAGGAATAAGTTTTATTTTATACATTTGCCTCAAACAAATATTTCCATGCAAATCTATCGAGTCATATTGCTTATTATAGCCATTGCCCTGCTGATCACCAATATTTATTTGATTTTCACGCGGCAGGATACCAATTTTTCTGATCCTAAAACTTATTTAGGAATTGTGGCATTGGTTGTAATCATCCCTTTGATTTACTGGAAAATAAAAATGGAGAAGAATAAAGGAAAGTAGTTGGAGATTTTCTTCTTAAAACTTTACCACCGTAATTCCTGCACCTCCAAATTCCACGGCTTCATCAGCGAAAGATTTTACCAAATCTATGGTTTTCAAGTAATCACGGACAAGTTGCCGGAGTATTCCATTCCCTTTCCCATGAAGGATACGGACTTCGTTGGTCTGCACCATAATGGCTTCATCGATAAAATCTGCCACTTTACTAATTGCCTCATCCCCACGCATTCCTCGGATATCGATAGAGGATTTAAAATTAAGTTTACGGCTTCCCAGATCAATACCCTTGGTGGAACTTGATGTTTTATTCATCTTTGCAGCCCGGCGGTATTCATTATTGGTGATTTTTTCAAGCCTTTCAAGGGGCAGGCTCGTGATCATGCTGCCAAAGGCAATGTAGGCGTTTTTGTTGTTGATTTCTATTACTTCGCCAATGGTTTCCTGTCCGGAAAGCCTTACTTTATCGCCCTGAACGATAGGCATTTCTTTTTCAGTTTCAGGGGCTTTGGCTGTTTCTGTTTTTCCTGTTGGAGGTTTTCTGCTTTTTTGCCTTTCCTGCCTGTTTTTGATTTGTTCCATTTTGCGGGCAATCAGCTGATCGTCTTCGGAAGCTGCCGGATTTGCTATTTTTTGCTTAAAATCTTCGAGTTGTTCCCTGGCTACTTTGGTCCGTTCTTTCTCGGCCTGTGTTTCTTTAATGATGCGGATGGTATTTTCAATCTGCCTGTTGGTTTTGGAAAGTATTTCTGCGGCTTCCTGACGTGCCTTGTCTATAATGGATTTTCGAAGTTCTTGGGTCTCGGTTAGCTCAGAGGCATATTTTTCGGTGGTTTCTTCCATCCGTTTTTCTATTTTCCGGATATTCTCACGTTTTTGTTCCCAATAGCGTTTATCGCGCAAAACGTTTCTGAGGTTTTTATCAAAATCAACGTGGTCTTTACCTATTTTTTGAGTGGCTTCCTGCAGGATATTTTCAGGAAGTCCGATTTTTCTTGCCATTTCGAAAGCGAAGCTGCTGCCCGGCCTTCCTATCTCAAGCATATACAAAGGTTGCATCTGTCCGGCATCGAAAAGCATGGCACCATTGACTATCCCAGGTGTATTTCCTGCAAATACCTTAAGATTGGTGTAGTGTGTGGTGATTACTCCAAAAGCCTGGTTGTTGTTCAGATGGTTCAGAACAGCTTCGGCGATGGCCCCACCCAGCATGGGCTCGGTACCGGTGCCGAATTCGTCAATCAACAATAAAGTTTTATTGTCTGCATTTTTTGCAAAAAACTTCATGTTAAGCAAGTGTGAACTGTAAGTACTCAGGTCATTTTCGATGGATTGTTCATCACCGATGTCAATAAAAATGTGATGGAAGAGGCCCATGGTGGAACCCTCTTTTATGGGTACCAACAATCCACATTGTAACATATATTGCAGAAGTCCGACGGTTTGCAGGCAAACTGATTTTCCTCCTGCATTGGGGCCTGAAATCAGAAGTATTCTTGCCTTGGGGGTTAATTGTATGTCAAGCGGGACAATGGGTTTATCATCTTTTTTATGTGACAGGTACAGCAGGGGATGCCGGGCTTTGTCCCATTGAATGATTTGTTCATCAATAAAAGCAGGTTTGATGGCTTCAATTTCTATGGCAAACAGGGCTTTTGCCCGGATAAAATCAATGGTTCCCATGAAATCGTAAGATTTGAGCAAATCGTCAATGTATGGCCTGAGGAAATTGGTGAAATCGGTCAGTATTTTGGTGATTTCCCTTTTTTCGGCATATTCCAGCTCTTTAATTTCATTGTTTAATTCGACTACTTCCACCGGCTCGATGTAAGATGTTTTTCCTGTTGCCGACTCGTCGTGTACCAGTCCTTTTATCTTGCGTTTATTTGAAGAATTGATGGGAATGACCATACGTCCATCGCGCAGCGAAACCGAAACATCAGATTCTACCCAGCCTTCATTTTGGGCCTGTTTTAATATAGCTAAAATTCTTTTGCTGACTGACGAGAGTTTCTGGCTCATCTCTTTCCGGATCAGGGCTAATTGCTGGGAAGCATTATCTTTTATTTGTCCCCGGGAATTGATGATACTGTCTATCTTTTCAAGCACCAAAGGATAGATGGTCACTTCTTTGGTCAGCTCATTGAGATGGGGATATTTGTCATCAGTTTTGTTTTTAAAGAAACGAAGAATGGCCCGGATGGTTTCCAGCGAACGCTTCATATCGAATAGCTCTATTTCCGTGAGGAACATGCCTTCAATCCTTGCTCTTTTCAGAAAGGGAGTAAGGTCAACAAAGTGGTCAACGGGAAAATTTTCTTCAAACAAACAGATTTGCCTGAATTCTTCGCTTTGATTTAAGAGTACATCAATTTGTTCGAAATTTTCTATAAAACAAATTGCATCGGCCTTGTCCTTGCCCAATGAGCAAAGGCATTTTGCTTTAATCATTGCCCGGATCCTGTCGAAACCGGTCTTTGTTTCAAAGTTTGATGGATAAATCAACGGCTTAAGTTGTTAATGACAAATCAGAATGACAAAATTAATAAAATTCGGGTAGCAAACTGAACTATTCGCAATGGCAAAGTGAGATTATAAATTTTTGTTAAAAATTGTAGGTGGGGAATACATTTTTACATAAAACAAAAACTATTTGACGAGTTTTATCGTATCAGTGACAAAATGTAGATAATTTTATTTTATCTGAATAATTGAGTGGAATTTCATCTAAAATTGCTTTTAAACAGTTTAGGTTAAGTACATAGCAGGGGTGAGTGAGCAGTTTTAATTAAATTTAATTAATGCGAACTTTTATGTACAAGATTTTAATAGGGATGACCTCCCTTATTGTTAGTTTAATAAATCTCACATATTCTCAGGAATATAATGAAATTCGACATTTTTCTAGTGCAAATGGTTTGTCCAACAATTCTGTTACCTGCATTATTCAGGATCCGTACAAGTTTATATGGATTGGTACCAACAATGGCCTGAATCTTTTCGATGGGGACAATTTTAAAGTTTATAATAAAATAGCCGGAAATTCTACGAGTCTGCCGGATGAGACGATAACCGGTTTGTTTGTCGACAGCAAAGGCTGGTTATGGGTGGGTACAGCGGCAGGAGGGGCTTGCATTTATAATCCCGTCAAAGAGTCTTTTAAAAGAATTGTCAATAAGCCTCAGAGTTATTTCAATCAGGTTGATAACAAGCGAATCATTGGTTTTGCAGAGGACAGGAATAGTAATGTCTGGATTGCAACCCTGGAGGGACTGAATAAATTTAACAGAAAAGGGGGAAGCATTGAACAGTTTTATGCAACTTATCCGGCCGGCGTTCTTTTAAACTTTATTCGAAGTAACCGGAAAAATTTTCCTGTTGGTTTTGAGCAAATGGTATTAAAGTTGAAAAAGAAAAATGGGGAAATCGATAAATATTTACTACATAATGCCTGCATTGCTCAATATGGTTTAACGACTGAATTTGAAAAACTTAGATATATCACCAATGGAATACGGGACAAGCTTACCCATTGCCTGCTTGACGACAAAATTACATCCTTATATGCGGATGATGCCGGGTTTATATGGATTGGATATCTTACAAACGGTTTTTCAAGGTTTGATCCACTCACCCATACTTTTAAGCATTATCCTTTTTTGCCTTCCCTAACTAATATGGGCAATATTAGCACCTTCTGCAAATTGAATTCCAGGCTTTATATAGGTTTTGAAGGGGGGGGGATCGAAGTTCTCGATCTTTCCACAGGAAAGCAATCCATATTGCCCCACCGGATTAACCTCAAGCAACTTAAACAAATCTGTCGTTATGATGCAAACCACCTTTGGATCGTGTCTGCAAATAATTTGCAAATTCTGGACGTATGGAAAAATACCTTTATCCCTTTTATCAATTATAATAAATATGAAAAATTAAATATTCATTATTATTCAAATTGTATTTATACAGATTATCAAGGTAATAGATTAATAGGCTCGCAGACGGATGGTTTTTTTCTTTGCATGAAATCCAATGGCTTTATGGCCATGAACTCAAATGACATTCTTTCGGCTGACAATGTTTCTGCAATGTGCATGGCCAGTGACCAAAGCCCTTGGGTGGGATATAGCTCTGCTGGTCTGGATCATATTTACCCCGGTTTAAAGAAACGAAAGACTTATACCCACCAAAAAGGGGTAAAAAATAGTTTTGCCAGCGAATCCACTTTTGCCGTTTTTCAGGATAAAAAAAATAATATCTGGATAGGCAATTATCAGATGGGTTTACAACATTATAATCCTAAAAGGGATAATTTTACTACAGTTTGGAATAATCCCGGCAACCCAAATTCTCTTTCTTCAAATGATATACGATCTATAACGGAGGACAAAGATGGTGATTTATGGCTGGCTACACAGGGGGGCGGTTTGTGTAAATATGATTATGTGCATAATCACTTTACAAACTATAAGGCTGATTATTTGAAATGGCAGAACCATCTTCCAACCAATTGGTTGACGGATGTAGCCATTGATAAAAGCGGTATGGTCTGGATAGGAACTGCAGACGGTTTTTCTGTTTTAAATATAAAAAATCAGCATTTCAGGTCCTATAAATCGAAAAACAGCCTTTTGCCGGATAATTATATCTGTGATGTTTATATTGATAACCATCAAAATATATGGCTGGGGACTAAGAGCGGGCTGGCTGTACTTGACCGTTCAAGTAATCAACTGAATGTTTTTACTACTAAGGAAGGATTACCCTCCAATTACATTAAGGCTATTTTGCAGGATGGCAGGAACCGCTTCTGGATTAGTACCAACCTTGGGATTTTCTGTTGTCAGGCTTATAAACAAAATGGAATATTAGATAAGTCCTTGTTGAAGAGTTCTATATATACATTTGATGTATCCGACGGCCTCTTATTTCAAAATTATTCAGAAAAAGCCTGTTGTAAATCTTTAGACGGGAAATTGTTCTTCGGTGGAGATTATGGAATTACTTCGTTTTATCCGGATAGCATATTAAAAAATCTCCAGTTACCTCCGGTGTTTTTTACAGGTTTGAAATTATTTGACGAAGCAATAAATGTAAACCAGCTCTATAAGGGCAGGATTATATTAAAGAAATCGCTTTATTTTACCGATACTGTTATCCTCAATTATAATGATAAGGTGATCACCCTGGATTTTGTGGCTTTAAACTATATAAGGTCGGACAGGAACAGGTACAAATTTCGTTTGCTTAATTTCGAAAATGATTGGCAATATTTAGGCCACAAACATGAAATAACTTTTGCCAGTCTTAAGCCTGGCTCCTATATACTGGAGGTTATTGCATCAAATAATAAGGGACTTTGGAATAATAGGGGGAAGAAACTGGTCATTATCATCCAACCCCCTTTTTGGCAGACCTTGTTATTCAAGTTGTTTGTATTGTTGTTGATTGCTGCGGCGATCATAGGCTTGTATAAGGAGCGTTTAAATTGCGTTAAGAAAAAGAATGTGGTCCTTAACCGCATGGTGGAAGAAAGGGCCATGGAAATTATAGAGAAAAATCAGATGCTGGTCAGGAAAACCGAAGAACTGAATTCAATTAATGCTTTGCTGGAAGAACATCAGCAACTTATTGAGAAACAAACAGAAGAGCTGAAGGTTCAACGGGATGAGCTTAAAAAGCTCAACTCTTCCAAGGACAAGCTTTTTTCCATTTTAGCTCATGATTTGCGCAGTCCGTTTAACTCCATACTTGGATTTTGTAGGTTGTTAATCGACAATTTAGATAACTATTCCCAGGAGGAAATCCGAAAATATCTGCAGATTATCAACGATACTTCCAAGCATACCTTCGAATTGCTTGAGAATCTTCTTCAATG
>JAUZOH010000055.1 GCA_030706565.1 Bacteroidota bacterium
ACAACTTCATAACCATTTGATATCAATCTTTTAGCCAAATGAAAACCGATAAAACCGGCAGTACCTGTAATTAAAATTTTCATTTAAAATATTTTTAATACAATAATGGACAAAAACAAAATACACGACCCCAAAAAGGCCGTGTATCAAATTCAGTAGTATAAAATTATATTATTTGGCATAACTTATTGAACGTGTTTCCCTTATCACCGTAATTTTAATCTGACCGGGATAAGTCATATCGTTCTGAATCTTTTTGGCAATTTCGTAGGAAAGTCCTTCGGCATCCTTATCATTTACCTTATCGCTGCCCACGATTACTCTAAGCTCCCTTCCGGCTTGTATAGCATAAGTCTTTGTCACGCCGGGATAAGATAAAGCAAGGGTTTCAAGGTCTTTAAGCCGTTTGATATAAGCTTCAACCACCTCGCGGCGGGCACCGGGACGGGCACCTGAAATGGCATCACAAACCTGAACGATTGGAGCAATCAGGGTAGTCATCTCAGTTTCATCGTGGTGGGCGCCAATAGCGTTACAAATCTCATTTTTTTCCTTGTATTTTTCGGCCAGTTTCATACCCAGAATTGCATGTGGCAACTCAGGCTCGTCATCAGGAACTTTTCCTATATCATGAAGCAAACCGGCTCTTTTGGCAATCTTGGGATTCAAACCCAGGTCGGCTGCCATAATCGCACAAAGATTGGCCACTTCGCGTGAATGTTGCAAAAGGTTTTGTCCATACGAAGAACGGTATTTCATCTTACCAATCAGGCGGATCAGTTCAGGATGCAATCCATGAATACCCAAATCTATGGTGGTCCTTTTGCCAATTTCCACGATTTCCTCTTCAACCATCTTTTGAGTTTTGGCCACAACTTCTTCGATACGGGCAGGATGAATACGGCCATCGGTCACCAATTGATGCAAAGCCAGACGGGCGACTTCACGGCGTACAGGGTCGAAGGCGGAAAGGATGATTGCTTCAGGGGTATCATCCACTACGATTTCGACACCGGTAGCAGCTTCAAGGGCCCTGATATTTCTTCCTTCACGGCCGATAATCCTTCCCTTGATTTCGTCATTTTCAATATTAAAAACAGTAACCGAATTTTCCACGGCAGTTTCCGTAGCCACCCGTTGAATAGTCTGAATCACGATACGTTTGGCTTCTTTAGCTGAAGTCATCTTTGCCTCGTCCATCACTTCATTGATGTATGACATGGCGTCGGTCTTCGCTTCGCCCTTCAATGATTCTATTAACTGTTCCTTTGCTTCGGCAGCCGAAAGGCCTGAAATAAGTTCCAGTTTTTCAACCTGAGCCTTATGTTCTTTCTCAACTTCTTCCTTCTTTTTCTCCAGAATTTCAAGCTGTGTATTCAAATTTTCACGGATTGCATCAATTTCCTTACGCTTACGCTGAGAATCTTCTATCCGTTGCGAAAGAGCATTTTCCTTTTGCTTTAAAGTATTTTCTGCTGACGAAATTTTAGATGACCTTTCATTGATCATCTTTTCATAATCAGTTTTGAGTTGTAAAAATTTCTCCTTGGCTTGTAATATCTTGTCCTTTTTTATTACCTCTGCTTCAGCCTGTGCATCCTGGATGATTTTTTCATTTTTTTTCAGTAAAAGTTTCTGCCAAATCAAATATGAAAGCAAACCTCCAACAACAAATGCAATCAAACCGATAACCAATCCGGTAACCAAAAAAGGAATAGAACCAATAATCATCGCTATTCCCATAATTTATTTAAGTTATATAGATTATACAAAAAACCCGCATGAGTTTTTTCATAGTATCAGAAACCCCAATTCAACATGGGTGGAGGGGCCAGCTTGTATTGAACGTCCATCGTCCTCCGAAGAGAATTCCCGACGAATCGGGATTATGGCCTGTCCTGGACAAATTGAGCCGAAACTCCAAAGTATTAAATGTTGAGTTTCCCAAGCAAATGAAAAAACAAATGCGGGCAAAATTTATTTAAAAGAACTTATTTATTACTCTCTCCTTTTATAAACTCATCTAATTCCTGGTTTAATTCTTTCATGTTTTCTATTACAGGTAACACTTCAAGCTTCTCTTCACATTCAAGCATCCTGATCACAAACTGTAACGCAGCCATCGCTAAAAAATCCTGAATATCTTTGTCAATATACTTCTGTTTATACTGCAGAACTTTTTCATTTATGAGTCGAGCTGCTTTTCTGATCTTTTCCTCATCCTTCCTTTCAATCTTCAATGGATAATATCTGTCTGTAACATTAACACGTATAGATAGTTTATCGTCTTCCATTATTTATCTTATCTATCTGTTCAAAAGAGCAATACATTTATCAATATCCCGCACTATCTTATTAACCTTTAATTTGGCATCATGAGAATCTTCACTAGAGGCCAAAATCGATTTCGCAACCTTCAAGGTGTCATATTTTTCTTGTAACGTCGCTATTTCAGCTTCGTTGATTTTTATCTGTTCATTCAAACGGACGATCTCCTTTTTTTCATATTCATTCTCTGCTTTTAAGTTATTGTACATGGAGATTAATTCCTGTATTTTACTTCGCAGAGAATAAACTATCTGTTGATTATCATCCATTTTGAGTACTTATTTCTAATACAAATATAATACTTAGCAGACTATTAAAAAAATATTCGGTACATTTTTTAAATCCCAACTCTTTTTTCCAATTTGTCTATATTTTTAGCAATTTTGAACTCTCTTTTATTCAACAGGTAAGACTAAACATATGTTCAGAAAAAAAATTCCCGTACTTTTCATTATTTTTGCTTTAACAGGCTCTTGCTGGGGACAAAAATATGAGGGCAGCGACACCCTATCCTTTAGCTCTCCGCTTGATTTTCAATTGTTTCTGTCCGATAATTTTGGAGAAATCCGGCCTAATCATTTTCATTCGGGCATTGACCTGCGGACCCAGGGAGAAACAGGTAAAAAGGTATTTGCTGCCTGCGAGGGATATGTTTCAAGGATAAAAATAGCCCCTGACGGATATGGACGGGCCCTGTATATTAATCACCCCGGTGGCTATGAGACTGTTTACGGGCATCTTACAGTTTTTGCAGATACGATCGAAAATTATATCAGGCAGTTGCAATACGCCAGACATACGTTCAGCATTGATGTGCAACTGCCGGAAGGTTTAATCCCCATTAAAAAAGGAGAGTTAATTGCCCTGTCCGGTAATTCCGGAGGTTCAACAGGTCCGCATCTGCATTTTGAAATCCGGAAAACACCTGAAGAACATCCTGTAAATCCTTTATTGTTCCATCTGCCGGTAAAGGATACCATCGCACCCCTTATTTTCTCTTTGAAATTTTATCCCCTGAACAACAAAAGTTTCATCAAACACCAGAATAAGGAATTTATCACCTTTGTCCAAAAAAGCACATCAGGTTACTCACTTCCAGGCAAATCCGCCCTGCCCGTATGGGGGAAAATAGGTTTGGGTATTGAGACCCTCGACTGCATGAATCTTTCAGCTGGCGAATATGAAATATATTCAGCTGAATTAAGGGTCGACACTGTCCTGGTTTCCAGGTTAT
Organism: Bacteroidota bacterium; assembly: GCA_030706565.1. Classification (NCBI taxonomy): domain Bacteria; kingdom Pseudomonadati; phylum Bacteroidota; species Bacteroidota bacterium. The sequence goes on from JAUZOH010000055.1 coordinate 3,563, forward strand.
TGCTGAATGAACTGGCATTTGAAAAGACACGCTATGCCAATTCCTGCATTGATTATAAAGATTATTACCTAAATGATGAAAAATTCATAAAACTTTATAAAGAACCCGGGAATATTGCGGATGTTTATGATACAACCATAAACAGAGGAGTGGTTAATTTTTGCGATGGGAAAATTCATAAAATTCAAATTACGGTTAAAGATGCTGCCCAAGATAGTTCGACTTGCACTTTTTTAGTAAGAAGTACTAACAAACGGAATATTTCAACGCACCTTCCGGTTGAGAAAAACGGAATTCCTTTTTATTGGAATAAAAACAACCTGGCAAAGACCGGTGATATGATTCTAAATGTTCCAGCTTTTGCTTTATACGATAATATTTCTTTTGTATATAATTCATCAGGAGATATATTGCCCGGTTTATATTCGCCCACATATAATCTTCACCATCCCTGGGTCCCCTTACAGCGAAACTGTATTCTTTCCATCAACCCCCTTAATCTTCCTGAACGATTAAGGGATAAAACCTGTATTGTACAATTAGAGAAAAACAAAGTTGTTAAAGCTATCGCAGGCCAATGGGATAACAATTTTGTAACTGCCAAGATCAATGAATTTGGAAGTTATGCGGTTGGAGTTGACACCGTGGCCCCAATAATTACACCTGTCAACATATCCGGCCTTGCCATGGAGGATACAATAAAATTCAGGGTCACTGACAATCTTTCGGGGATAAAACAATGCAATGGATTCATCGACAACAACTGGGTACTTTTTGAATATGACCCTAAAAACGAGTTGGTTTATTATGTTTTCGATCCCAAACGTTTGCAGAAAAACAAACCTCATTCACTACTGCTTCAGGTCAATGATATGAATAATAATATCAGCCAGTATTCTGCTGATTTTTACTGGTAAAAGACATTCTACCTGCTGGTAATTCCTGATTTTATCAGGAATTTTTCAGGATTAAACTGAATATCTTTGATCAATCAATATCCATTCATTAAATTTGCAGCGCCTGATTTTCACTACTTCCTTTACACAACAGAATAATTCAATGCCTGACGAATTGAGAAAAACATGCAAGTGCTCATATCAGGAGAATCAATAAACAAATATTTATGATGAAAAAACATTATTTTAATTTATTAGCAGCCATAAGTTTTCCGTGGTTTCTATGTTCATGTGGAGTAACTTTGAAAACAGAAAGCCCGGCAGTGACTCCGTTAAAAGAAGATTTACCGGCAACTGAGTCATACATGAATATTCCTGTGCGGATTAATTTACAAGACCTGGCCAACACGGCCAATTCGAAAGTACCTTTTCAACTGTACAAACAAAACGGAATTAATGCCGCCTCAAATGTAAAAGTCAACCTGGAGGTAAAACGCAGAGGGCGGATTTCAATTACCACTACAAACGGGAATATCAATACATCAATTCCCATTCACATCCAGGGCGAAGCATTTGTTTCAGTAAAAGCCTGCAGTATATGCCCGAAAATCGGAAGGACCCAGCCATTCAGCACAGATCTTACCGTAATGACTTCAACAAAATTAGGAATTGACAGCCATTGGAATATTAAAACCCACACCAATGCCGACTTTACCCTTGATAAAGCGCCCTGCATCAATGTTTTTGGAATTCCTGTCTGTTTTGAATCCCTCACCCGGGAGAAATTAAAGGAACAACTTCCAAGGATCAATGCGATGATTAATGAAAGAATTGACAACGCCTACAATCTGAAAAGTAACGCTGAAAAATATTGGGCCCAGTTGAGCCAGCCCGTTCAGGTTTTAAATAATCCGGTCAATGTATGGGCAGTATTTCAGCCTACAGGATTCAACTTTGCCCCTCCTGCATCAGATAACATAAACAACATGGTGCTCAATCTCGGACTGAAGACGAAGGTAAGAACAGTTGTTGGTGACAAGCCGAATGCAACCAGCCACGGCACATTGCCACCCATCCAAAACACCCAGGCCAAAGACAATCACTTTGAAATTAATGTTCCTGTGGCCGTTCAACTCAACGAAATTAAAAAAATCGTAAAACAGGAAGTAGTGGGAAAAACTTTCAATATTCCCAATTCAAAAAGGAATGTACTGGTCCGCGATATGGATATAATCGGTTCCAACAAGACATTAATCGTCAAACTGAACATAAAATCTAAAAAGACAAAAGGTGATGTGTATATTCTTGCAGATCCCGTATTTGATAATAAAACGAAAACATTAAGCGTGGAGAATCTCAAATTCGACAGCAAGACCAATAATGTGATTGCCAATAAGGCAGCCTGGCTTGCCGGTAATGTTTTCATCAAATCCATTGAAAAGAAAATCACTTACAACCTTTCCAAGGACATAGATAAAATGCGTGTTCAGGCCGAACAAAGTATAAATTCCCTTCATTTAAGTGAAATGGTTGCTTTAAATGCAAAAATCCAGGGATTTGATATTCAAAGCATCTCTTTCGATTCAGGAAATGCCTATTTGAACACAAGGATTGAAGGAGAAATGAATGTGTTGGTAAAATAAAAGAAATGATGAGGAATAAAAAGCACGTTTAAAAACGTGCTTTTTTTATTTATTGACAATTAATTTTTGACTTTCTACGGTTTCAGAAGTTTTTAAGCGGATGAAATAAATCCCCTTTGACAAATCTCTGGCATCAAAAAATATTCTTTGTTTGCCGATTTTAGCTACTCCATCATAAAGTATGGCCACTTCTTTTCCCAAAATATTATAAACTTTCAAAGAAACAATTTCCTGCCTGAATAATTCAAATTCAATGGTAGCCTGATCGGCCAAAGGATTAGGGTAACATCTGAGGGAATATGGATTTTTAACTTGAGGATTTAAATTTAAAAGGGATTTACTAATATGGACGGACTTCATTTCAACTTTGGCAATATTAGCAAATAAATCTTTCTGACCGGAAAAAGAGACAGGTCTTATCAACTGACTAAAACCTGTTGTATAGTAAAAAGCAAAAATAACAACGAAGGCAATAGAATATAATATCTTTCTGCATAACTTCATGAGTCGGTAGTGTTTATCACATTAACACATACAAAGATAATAATATCTTTTCTTTTCAACTATTTCCCATAAGAAAAAACTCAATTATCTGTTTTTTTATTGGAATTTAACTTTTTCTCAGGAAATATAAGGGACAATAGTATACTTACCAGCAAAGTACCCAATATGATATAAAGAGAATAAATGGTTTGAAATCCAAACTTGTCAAGCCATTCTCCAAGCAGGAGTTTAAAACCAATAAAAGCCAATAATAAAGAGACCCCAACTTTTAAAAATCTGAATAGCCGAACTATTTTAGCTAACAGGAAAAACAAGGAACGCAAACCCAATATGGCAAAAATATTTGAAAAAAATACGATATAAGGATCGATAGTTACAGCAAAAATGGCCGGAATGGAATCGAACGCAAAAATCAGGTCAGTAAATTCAATTATCATCAGGACAACAAATAAAGGGGTAAGATAAGTTTTGTTATTCCGCCGGACAAAAAAATTCCCTGTCACATAACGCTGAAATACCCTGAAATGACGAGACAAAAACAAAACCAGCCAATGACTTTGTGGTTCAATCTTCTCTTCTTTATTCCTGTTGAGAAACATATTGATGCCGGAATACAGAAGGAATGCACCGAAAATCAATAAAATCCATTTAAAACGCTGAATAAGGGCAGCACCGGCAAAAATAAAAAGACACCTTAGTACAATAGCCCCGAATATGCCCCAAAATAATACCTTTTTATAATATTTTTCTTTGACGGAAAATGAACTCAGCAACATCATCATGACAAAAATATTGTCTATTGAAAGGGTATATTCAATCAAATAACCCGTAATAAACTCAGTTGCCATATTATGCCTGTATTTAGCCAGGGACAATTGCAAGTTGTCAGGAAACAAAGGAACATGCTCGGCATACCTGCCTCTTACTTCAATTAAACGCTGCATGGAATCTATCCCGTGTATCTTTTCACCGAAGAAATTGATAAACAAATAAAACAACAATGCAAATGCCACCCATACACTTGTCCAAATCAAGGATTCTTTAAGTGAAACTATATGACTTTTCCGGCCTACAACCTTTAAATCAAAAAATAGTATCCCAACAATAAACGAACAGAAAGCCACAAAAAAGATGAATTCACAACTCATGGTTTCATGATTTTTTCAAATTTCTTCTATGCAACAAATTTAACAACTAAAAAGGAAAAACAAATGGCCGGAAATTTAAATACCACGGCTTACTCCAATCAAAGAAATTCAATTTTTCTTTGATATATCTCGATAATTATATCTACATTTGTCTAACTAAAGCTGTAAAAGACAAAGAATTGAACTTACAAAGAGAAGCTCTTTCCAAAAATTAAATCTATATTTTTCCAATTTTTTTGTAATAAATACAATTTAAAATTTTTATTTTTCAGTTTTATAATAAGATTATATTTTCACCAATGACTTTCGAAATATCAATAAAAAACAAATACGAATGAATAGGATAAAGTTTTATATGCCCCTCATTATATTGGTTTTGCAATTTCTCATCATAACCTCGTTTACCCTTGCCGCAGGACAGGATTCAATTCCCCAACTTTCTTCAGCAGATAAAAAGAAAATTGAAGAGGCCAATTCGCTCAAGAAAAATACCGATAAAACGATGGTTGAGGTCAATAAACTAGAAGAAGAAATTTTAAAATCCAACGTTAGCGACAATGATAAAAGCGGACAAAAAAAGCTCAAAAAATCACAGGCCTCCGCCCTCAGAAAACATATTGATGCCCTGGACAACTACGGAAGTGTTCACGATACATATTTCAACGTTTACGGAAGCTATATTACAAAATTCTGGAATCATTTCAGTGGCGATAAAAGCTCGCTTTCGGAAGGTAAGAAACTGGAAGAACAGGCCCATGCCGATTTTTCAAAAGCAAAAAAATTACGTAAAGAGACTGAAGGTTATGAATATGGCACCTTGGTATTAGATAAACTGATGGAAGCAGACAGTTTGGAAAAATCAGCATTAATAAGCCAAAATACTGCTTTAAAAATCTATACGATTTGGCCTCAGAAATATATACCGGTCTCCCATCCTGATACAAACGCGAATATAGCAAAAGCCGATACCGGGCAAAAAGCAGTAACCGATATGCCTGCAGCCCCTGCAGAACCTGTTCCTGCAGTAACCAATTTAAGTGAAAAAGCCGAAAATGACAGTACCGTCAGTCCGGCAGAAATTCCGGCTAAAAATATTGTCAACAAAGAAGATCAACAGGCCTCACCTCAGGATACTGCAAAAACCGTACAGTTACCTGAACCTGTTCCTGAGCCAACACCGGCCAAGGAAGTTGCCCCTGTTGCCGAACAGGCGCCGGCTGTGCCCTCAAATATTGCCGAAGACAACAGCACTGAAAAGGAAAAACAAAAAAGCACCTTGCCTGAATCAGATAACAACCTTATTATCAATGAAAATGACTTTGAAAAGTTTTTAAAATTCTTAAATGAAATCCCTTCCAGCTTACAAGGCAAAAAAGTATCTAATTTTGAAGCATTTCAGCAGGCTTGGGAAAATTATTTAACAGACAATACAGTAAAGTCGGACAACAAGAAACCACAAATCAAAAAATCAGTTTCTGTTAATAATAATTTTTCAACTTCAGGTCTGGTTTTCAGGTTACAAATTGCAGCCAGCCATCAACCCTTGGTGGTCGAGAAGATGAAACGCATCGCAAAGGGAAATCCCAACTACAACATCATTTCAGAAACAAACTGGAATAAATGTTTTTTGGGAAGTTTCAAAAGTTATGAAGAAGCCAATAATTATAAGAAAAATGCCGGAATATCAGGAGCTTTTGTAGTAGCTTTTTATAAAGGCCGTCAAATTGAAATTGCTCAGGCCTTAAAGCTTTCTAAATAATAATGGCAATAAATGAAGATTTTTCATGATCATTTTATAAAATCAGGAATCGTTTGCCCATTACTTCTAATAATCGGGGTATTATTGGTTTTGAATTCATGTAAAACGGTATGGATTCACTTTGAAAAGCCTCAACCCGCAAGTTGCAAAAACCTAAGCCATTTTAAAAGGTCTTATAGGGGACAGTATATCTCCGTTAGTGTCAAAAAAGACGACATGTATTATTGCGATAGTACAATTATGGAAATCCGCTATGACAGTATACTGAAATATAAAAAATCAACCGCCCTCATTCCAAAATTCCGGCTCGATTCAATCACGGCAGATACCAGTAATCATTTAAAAATAGCAGGCGACAAAATAATTGAAACCGAAAATGCCGAAACGGCTGCTTTTCCATATACGGTCCTCAACGATACCGCCCACATCAATTTAGAACAGCAGGAACCCGCACTTTGGTTTTCCATCTCTCCTCAAGGAATATTGCGCAGGTTCAGACATAAATATTATTTGAATGTAAAAACTCCCGACAATCGCTGGGAAATAAGTCGCATAGAAAAAGGCAGGCATGGCTCAATCATCTTAAGCAACCTGTCGGATACAGCAGATATAAAGCTATTGGAAAAATTTCAAATGATCAAAAAGGAAGTATATAAGATGAAAATGAATGAAAAATCTGCTGATAGCACCCGCAATATAGAAGGTTATATTTCCGATCCTTCGCTGAAACAATTTAAAAAATTCATCAAAGCCGGAGGTTTTTCGGTCAGACAGAAATTTAAAAGGAAAAGATAAATACCGGCAAGGTTAAGATTTTGTCCGACGGGACGTCAACTCGTCAAAGGCAAGTCATCAAACTCAATTTATTCAAATCCCGGGGCATTTAATGAAACCAGCAATCCTTAAAAACGTATGATGCATGAATAAAAGTTGATTGTTGTATTTAAGTACATAAAATTCAGGATTAAGACAAAAGCAGTAAAAAAATGTTATTTTTGTCAATATAATATTATTCGATTTAATCAAAAAGGGGATGGATCAGGAGTCAATAGAAAAAATTCGGGAGAAGAAAGCTTTTATCTGCGATATGGATGGTGTCATTTATCATGGGAATCTATTATTGCCAGGGGTAAAAGAGTTTGTTAAATGGCTTAAAAGCGAAAAGAAAAATTTTCTCTTTTTGACGAATTCCAGCGAACGTACGCCCAAAGAGCTTCAGGAAAAACTTTCGAGATTAGGCATTGATGTTGAAGAAGATGTATTTTATACCAGTGCCCTGGCAACGGCAATATTCCTTTCTAGCCAAAAACCGGGAGGCAGTGCCTATATCATTGGAGAACCCGGTTTAATCAATGCCTTGTACAATGTTGGTTATACAATGAACAATATTAATCCGGATTATGTGGTGGTTGGCGAAACACCTTCCTATAGTTACGAAAAAATTGAAAGAGCTATAAACTTCGTTTTGAAAGGGGCTAAATTAATCGGGACCAATCCTGATGTGTCTGGTCCGGTTGAAAATGGCATTGCACCTGCAACCAAATCATTGATTGCACCTATTGAATTATCCACAGGTTCAAAATCCTATTTCATAGGCAAACCTAATCCATTGATGATGCGTACCGCCCTCAAAAAATTGAATTGTCGCAATAATGACGAAGCAATAATAATTGGCGACAGGATGGATACTGATATCATTGCCGGTATAGAATCTGAAATTGACACTGCATTGGTACTTAGTGGGATTACCACTTTGGAAGGCATTAATAAATTTCCCTACCGGCCACATTATATACTGAACAGAGTTGGAGATATTGTAAAAGCATAAAAAACTAAGGAACTTATTAACTAAATCCTAATGGCATATTTACTTGAAAAAGAAGAGGTTGCCTATTTCATGAGGCGTTTGTACGAAAAAAACCTCACCACAACCTCTGGGGGAAATTTAAGTATGAAAATAAACGACAATACTATTTTGGTATCCCCCTCCTCGCTGGATAAAGGAAGAATGAATGGTGGACAGATAGCTGAAATTACGCTGAGCGGTAAAAATTTAACTCCAGAACTTGTTCCAAGTATCGAAACGAATATTCATCTTGCAATTTACAGGAAACGCCCTGATGTCACTGCCGTAGTACATGCCCATCCGGTAATTGCTACAGCATTTACGGCTATGAATAAACTAATAAATACCAATCTTGTAGCAGAAGCCCGTTCCATTTTAGGCCTTCCGGTCATGACAAAATATGCCCCTATGGGCTCAAAAGAACTTGCTGCAATTATTTCAGATGCAGTTAGCCAGGGAAATGTGATGTTGATGGAAAACCATGGGATATTAACCGTAGGAAATTCCTTATTACAGGCTTTTGACAGAATTGAAGTTCTGGAATCAGCGGCAAAAATGACCCTGATCACAGAATTACTTCATGACAAACGGGAATTATCAGAAGAAAGAATAAAAGAAATTGACAGCGCAATTAGTTATATAAGATGATTCAGGCAGTTCTTTTTGATATGGATGGGGTCCTGGTAGATTCCGAAAAATATATCTGTAAAGCAGCCATCATGATGTTCGCTGAAAAGGGGAAGAAAGTAAAAGCGGAAGATTTTGTTCCCTTTATCGGTACCGGAGAAGATCTTTATATTGGCGGAGTTGCAAAAAAATACGGATTAAACTACTTCCCGCAATTTAAAAACCGGACTTACGAGATATACGAAAAAATAACCAAGGGAAAATTAAAACCTTTACCCGGTGTGCTTTCTTTTATAAATCAATGCAAGAATAAAGGATTAAAAACCGCCCTGGCCACCAGTGCCGATAAAGTAAAAATGAACATTAACCTAAAAGCTATTGGGTTAAATGTTGATAGTTTTGACATCATTGTGACTGGTTCTGAAATAGAAAAGAAAAAGCCATTTCCCGATATCTACCTGAAAGCCGCAGAACTCTTAAATATCCGGCCAGACTGTTGCCTTGTCGTTGAAGATGCCGTGAATGGAGTAATCGCTGCCCAAAATGCCGGATGCAAATGTCTGGCAGTCACCACCAGTTTTTCAAAAGGACAACTTATCGAAGCCAATTGGATTGTATCCAGCCTGGTAGAGGTAACTCAAGAAGTTTTAAATTGGTAATTCCTTCATTTAAAATGTAAAATAAATCAAACCTAATTATATTCTAACACATAATTTTATGATAAACATATTCAAAATATTTCCTTCAGAAATTGAACTTTTAAAATGGCAGGAGCAACATCCCTCTAACGGAATTTGCCAGGTAAACGGGCATATTCATACTCCTTATTCATTTAGCGCTTTCAGAAATATTCCACAGGCCTTTGAAATGGCCAGAAAAGAAGGTATAAAAATCCTTGGAATCAATGATTTTTATACCACAGACGGTTATAATGAATTCTATGAAAATGCCTTGAAGAACAAAGTATTCCCACTTTTTAACATAGAATTCATGGGACTTTCCAAAGAGCAGCAAAAACTTGGCATAAGGGTCAATGATCCGGGCAATCCCGGACGTACCTATTTCAGTGGCAAAGGGCTAACCTACCCTCTTTCTTTAGGCCAGGATAACCTGAAAGTCCTCAGTTCCGTCATGCAACAAAGTCAGGAACAAGTTATGTCCATGATTTCAAAAGCCAATGAGCATCTTCAATCCATAGGGTCAGACATCCATCTTGATTATGAGGATATTTTAAAGAACTATGCAAAAAAACAGGTACGTGAACGCCATATTGCCAAAGTTCTTAGAATAAAAATACTTGAAAAATATACTCAAGAAGAAGCCTGTAAAGATTTCTTGAAGCAATTATATTCCGGCAAAGATACAGCAGTTGATATTCACAACAACAACGCCCTGGAAAACGAACTCCGCAGCAACCTTTTAAAAGCAGGAGGAAAAGCTTTTGTTCCTGAAGACGAAAAAGCTTTTTTGTCTATTTCCCAAATCAAAAACCTGATTATTGAAGCTGGGGGAATTCCCTGTTATCCCGTTCTTCTGGATGACAAAAACGGAAAATTCACTGAATTTGAAGCCGATAAGAAGAAAATGCTCAGCGAACTGATAGACATGAATATTGGCTGCATTGAACTGATACCCGGAAGGAATAGCCAGGCCATCCTGAAAGATTTCGTGATGTTTTTCAGGGAAAATGGATTTGCCGTTACTTTTGGAACAGAGCACAACAGTCCTGAACTTATTCCTCTTACCGTTGATTGCCGCGGGCATGAACCTCTTGATAAGGATCTTCAAAAAATCAATTATGAAGGAGCCTGTATCATAGCTGCCCATCAATATTTAAAAGCTCAGGGCAAAATGGGCTTTTTAGATGAAAATGGCAATACACGTGCTGCCGAAACCGAAAATTTCATCCGGCTTGGAAAAGCTGTTGTGAATTACTTTATTTATTCCTAAAAAACACCAATTATCAAAGACTATTAAAATATCAAAACAAATGGAAACATCGATCAAGGATTTAATAGAAATATCTCATTTCTATGGAGAGAAAAAAGATTATGTCATTGCCGGAGGAGGGAATACATCTTTTAAGAACGAGCAATATTTATACATCAAAGCCAGCGGAACCACACTGGGAAATATTACCGAAGAAGGTTTTGCCATGCTTGACCGTGAAAAACTCAACATTATCTCCCAAAAGGACTATAGCAGCGATTCAGCCACCAGGGAACAACAAATAAAAGAAGATCTGTTCAGAAGCAGCGTCTATCCGGAAAAAAATCTCAGGCCATCGGTTGAAACCTCATTGCATAATATTATCAACTATAAATTTGTGATTCATACTCACCCCACATTGGTTAACTCACTGATGTGCAGCCAGAAGGCAAACTCAATTTCCCGGGAATTATTTGGAGATGAAGCTTTATTTGTAGGCTATACAGACCCAGGGTACACGCTTTTTAAAAAAGTAGAAAAAGGAATTGCAGAATATCACCAGAAATTTGGATGCGATCCCAAAATTATCCTGCTCGAAAATCATGGGATCTTTGTAAGTGCCGACAATATTGATGAAATCAAAAATCTGTATTCAAGAATTATTCAGAAACTTAAAAGTAAAATAAAGCAGGAACCAGATCTTCAGCAATTACAGGCCAATCTGGTTATTGCCGAGGTATTGCCTGCCATCAGGATGATTTTATCGGAAAATCAGGTAAAAGTTACCCGTTTCATCAACAATTCACTGGTAGCACCCTATTATGCCGATAAAGCAAGCTATGAAAAGATTTCCTCCCCTTTTATTCCGGATCAAATTGTATATTGCAAGGCAAAATCCTTAT
>JAUZOH010000056.1 GCA_030706565.1 Bacteroidota bacterium
CAGCCTCAAAATTGAAAACAGCAAACAGGCCGTTAATTTAAGATACCTTCCAAAATTAAGCTGGTTTGCCGATGCCGGTTTAAACAGCAGCACCTTATCTTCCGCATATCAGCATTTCGGCTACAGCGCAGGTTTAAATTTCAGTATTCCTATTTTTGACGGGAACCAGAAGAAACTGGATTACCAGAAACTGGCCATTTCGGAGAATACCCGTGCAAATTATGAAAGCTTTTTCAAGGCACAGTATAGCCAGCAAATCATGCAATTATCAAATGAATTTAACTCCACGCGTCAAATGGCAATTCAATTGAAAAAGCAATTACATACTGCCGAAGAGTTAATTTCTCTGTCAAGATTACAACTCAGCAGCGGGAATATATCCATAACTGATCTGATTACCGCCGTCAAAAATTATATCGGGATCAGGAAAAACCTGGATCAATCCGAAATTAAAACGCTTCAGTTAATAAACGAATTAAACTATTTGATGCAACAATAATTGCATATTGAAAAGTTGCAAAATAATGATGAAAAAAAATCGCAAGATGAAAACATATAATCCTCAAAAATTTAAAATACCCCTTTTGATTATTACCCTCCTGTGTTTTTTCGTATCCGGTTGCAAGCAGAAGCCATCATCAGATCCGGATGACGAAGCAGGGAAAAACATGGATGCCAAAACCCCGGTAACGGTTGCCCACATCAGTTTTGAGCCAATGGCCGAAACGCTCAACCTGAACGCTGTTTCAGCTTTCCTGCAGAAAAATACCGTCCGTTCTACGGTTGCAGGAGTAATTGAAAATGTCAGTATCAGGCCCGGGGAAATGGTCAGAAAAGGGGAACTGTTGTTTACCATACAGACTAAAGAAGCATCTGCATTAAGCCATTTGAGAACTTATTCCGACAGCAGTTTCCGGTTTAAAGGCCTGATCAGAATCAGGGCATCAAGAAGCGGGATTGTCAGCTCGGTAAAATACCAGCATGGCGATTATGTCCAGGAGGGCGATGAGCTGGCCATCATTTCAGACCAGAACAGCCTGGTATTTATACTTGAGTTGCCCTTTGAACTTCGCCCTTACGTAAGGAAAGGAGGAAGTTGCAGTATTTTTCTTGCCGACCACAGCATATTGAAAGGAACGGTCAGTTCTAATTTGCCGGTGATGGACATACAGTCGCAGACCGAACAGACCATCATCAAACCCACAGGCGGGAAAAATCTTCCCGAAAACCTCATCGCCAGGATAGAAATTGTCAAATCTTTAAAACCACGGACAGCTGTCCTGCCCAAATCAGCAATATTATCCGACGAAACACAAAGCCAGTTCTGGGTAATGAAGCTGATCAACGACTCAACTGCCATCAAAATCCCCGTTTCAAAAGGAATAGAAAATAGCCAAAAGGTGGAAATCCTTCAGCCTTCTTTTTCCAGTTCAGACAAAATAGTGGTTTCAGGGAATTATGGTTTATCCGATACAGCCAAAATCTTGATTAAAAAAATACTGAGATGAAACAAGCATATTCATTAACATTTATACAATAAAAATTTGCGTGCAAGTTCCATCCTGGCTTATTCATTAATTATTTAAGAATGAAAAATTTCTTTTATTCCTATAAAAATCCAATTTCACTAATCCTGGCTATGATCATAGCCTGCGGCTTATATTTTTACAGCCGCATAGAGGTTTCGCTTTTCCCTGAGGTTACCTTTCCTAAAATCAAAGTCATTGCAGATGATGGGGAACAGCCGGTGGACAAAATGATGATTACCGTAACAAGGCCGCTGGAAAATGCCATCAAGCAGGTACCCGATCTAACCATACTAAGAAGCACTACCAGCCGGGGATCATGTGAAATCGCAGCCTTTTTGAAATGGAACTCGGACATCAACATGAACATGCAGGTGCTCGAATCGCGCATCAACGAAATAAAAAAAGACCTGCCGCCCACTGCTTCCATCGTAGTGGAAAAGATGAACCCTTCCATTTTGCCGGTCATGCACTTCACCCTGGAGAGCCAAAACAAAAATCCGATTGAGCTCACTCAAATTGCTAATTATATTGTAAAGCCATTCCTGTCGCAAATTGACGGTGTTTCTTCTGTCCGGGTTTTAGGCGGGAAAACGAAAGAATATCATGTAGTGCTAAACAAGCAAAGAATGAGCTTGTTGGGGATTACTCCTGCAAATATTCATGATGCATTAAACCAGACCAATTTCATCAACTCCAACGGCTATTCATCCGATTATCACCGGCTATATCTCACCATTACCGATGCAGGCCTCCAGGGGAAAACCGATATTGAAAACCTGGTATTAAAAAACGACGGAAAAAGGATCATACAACTGAAAGATATTGCCAATGTCGAAATCAGTGAGAAAACCGAATACACCCGGATTAATGCCAACGGCCACCAGGCTGTAATGGTTACAATACTCAAACAGCCTGACGCCAATCTGATTGAACTCTCACAAAACGTTCAGAAAAAAGAAAAAGATCTTAGCCGTATTTTACCGCAGGGAGTAAAGCTTGTTCCATATTATAACCAGGCTGATTTCGTTAACAATGCGGTCAGGAGTGTAAATGACAGTTTGTGGCTTGGACTGTTACTGGCCATCGTTGTTGCCATCCTTTTCCTTCGTTCCGCAAAAGCAAGTGCCGCCATACTGGTTACCATCCCGATAACCCTGATGCTCACCCTCATTGTCATCAAAATAGTAGGTTATGATTTAAACATCATGACTTTGGGTGCCATTGCTGCAGCCATCGGACTGATTATTGATGATGCAGTGGTAGTGGTTGAGCAAATTCACCGTACCCATGAGGAGCACCCGGGAGTAAATTCCCGCACACTGGTCCAAAAAGCCATCGGCTTTCTTTTCCCGTCAATGGTAGGTTCTTCCATCAGTACGATTGTGATTTTTGTTCCCTTCATGTTGATGGGAGGTGTCGCCGGTGCTTATTTCCACGTACTGACCAATACGATGATCATAACCCTGGTTTGTTCGTTCTTTGTAACATGGCTGGGATTACCGGTAATTTATCTTTTGTTGTCAGAAATTCATCCGGTTTCAAAACAAAAAGAACTGCCCAAATCAACAAAAAGTCAGAAATGGGTGAGTTACTTCATACAAAAACCGGGGATCAGCTTACTTTTTGTAACCGGTTTAATCATTTCCATATTTCTTGTACTTCCAAGACTCGAAACCGGGTTCCTGCCGGAAATGGACGAAGGTTCAATCGTAATGGACTATACTTCGCCTCCGGGAACTTCGCTTGAAGAAACCGACAGAATGTTGCAGGAAGTGGAAAAAATGATCCGAAAAATTCCTGAAATTGAAAATTACTCGCGCCGTACAGGAGCACAAATGGGTTTCTTCATCACCGAACCCAATTGCGGGGATTATCTTATCCAGTTAAAAAAGAACAGAAAACGAACTACCGAGGAGGTTATTGACGACATCAGGAAAAAGATTGAATCCACCCAACCTGCCCTGCGGATTGATTTTGGCCAGGTAATTGGCGATATGCTTGGCGACCTGATGGCTTCGACCCAACCGGTTGAAATCAAAATATTTGGCAGCAACCAGGGGAAACTTAACGAGCTTTCGAAGGAAGTGGCTTCAGAAGTTTCGCAGATAAAAGGAACTGCCGATGTTTTTAACGGCATAACCATTGCCGGCCCTTCGATTGAAGTAAAGCCAAACATGAAAAAACTCGCCCAATATAACCTGACACCGGCTGATTTTCAGTTTCAGTTACAAACCCAACTGGAAGGAAATGTAGTGAGCAGCATATTGGAAAAAGAGCAAAATACGGATATCCGCATCATTTATCCCAATGCCACGCAGGCAGGGACAGAAGAAATAAAACAGCAGTCTGTTTTTCTGAATGACGGAAAATTAAAGCCCATCATGAACCTGGCCACCATCGATGTGATAGAAGGGAGTACGGAAATAAACCGGGAAAACCTGCAAAGTGTGAATATTGTCACTGCCCGGTTAAATGCCAGGGATCTGGGCAGCGTAATGAAAGACATACAAAAACAATTAAAAAGTAAAATATCGCTACCCCAGGGCTATCATATCGAATATGGAGGTGAATATGCCGAGCAACAAAAGTCGTTCAGCGAATTGTTAATGATATTGATCTTATCAAGCCTATCGGTATTTACGTTGATGCTGATTTTGTTCAAGGATTTCAGGGTCTCCCTCATTATATTTTTCATTGCCGTTCTGGGGGTTTCAGGAAGCCTCCTCGCCCTGTTTATTTGCGGAACTCCTTTAAATGTAGGCAGTTATACCGGACTCATTATGATAGTAGGTATCATAGGAGAAAATGCCATTTTCACTTTCCAGCAATTTAATGTGAGGTTGAAAGAAACATCCCTGGTTGATAATGCATTGGTCTATGCCATTTCTACCCGCTTAAGGCCAAAACTGATGACTGCCCTTGGAGCAATCATTGCCCTTATGCCTCTTGCAATGGGAATAGGTACCGGAGCCCAGATGCATCAGCCATTAGCCATAGCAGTGATTGGAGGTTTTATTGTTGCACTGCCGCTTTTACTTGTGGTCTATCCAAGTTTGCTCAGAATAGCTTTTCGCAAATTCAAAAATTAAGTGCCCATAATTTTCCATTTTTTATAAAGCACGAAATCATCTATTTTTGCTGCTGAAAATTGAGGGGTATAATGATAAAAAGTATAAGTAATGACAATGATGCATATGCGGCTTTAAAAATAAAAGATTTCAGGCTTTTCATCATGGCCAGGTTTGCACTGACTTTTGCCATACAGATGCAAAGCGTAATTATTGGCTGGCAGGTATATTCCATAACCAAAGACCCACTTTCACTTGGGCTGATAGGCCTGGCAGAAGCCATTCCCTTTTTATCCATTGCACTTTATGCCGGGCATGTAGCCGATACCGTCAACCGCAAGAAGATCATCCTGATTTCAGTATCTGTTTATTTTCTTGGGGCTATTGGTTTGTTGCTGCTCAGTTCTGATTTATCATTTTTGCTTCAAATATTCGGAATATTCCCAATTTATGCTGTAATTTTTTGTACCGGCCTGGCCAGAGGCTTTTTTTTCCCGGCCCAATCAGCTTTGATGGCCCAGCTTGTACCGCGGAAATTATATGCCAATTCATCCACCTGGAACAGTACTTTTTATGAAATCGCAGCAGTATCCGGCCCGGCTATAGGGGGATTAATTTACGGTTTTGCCGGTATCTATTACGCATACCTGACGGTAATTGTTTTTGTAGCCCTCAGCCTTTTGTGCTTCTCCAGAATGGCCAGCAAACCTTTGCCCGTGACAAATAAAAATGAAACGCTGATGCAAAATCTGGCAGCAGGGTTCAAATTCGTATTCAGCCATCAGATTGTACTAGCGGCCTTGTCCCTTGATATGTTTGCGGTTTTATTTGGCGGTGCAGTGTCCTTATTGCCTGTTTTTGCCATGGATATATTAAAAACCGGTCCGCAGGGATTAGGGATTTTAAGAGCTGCACCGGCTATAGGTTCGGTTTTAATGGCTTTCTTCCTGGCTTATCATCCCCCGTTGAGGAAAGCAGGGCATAACCTTTTAGTTGCAGTTTGTGGTTTCGGAGTTTGTATCATTTTATTTGCCCTGTCAAGGAATTTCATACTATCATTTTTGCTGCTGGCCCTGAGCGGAATGTTTGATGATGTCAGTGTGATCATCAGGGGCACCATCATTCAGCTGTTTACCCCCGACGAAATGAGGGGAAGAGTTGCTTCAGTAAACAGCATTTTTATAGGATCTTCCAACGAAATAGGCTCATTTGAATCAGGTCTTGCAGCCAAACTATTGAGGGTGGTACCTTCCGTTATTTTTGGCGGGACCATGACATTGATTGTAGTTGCTTCCACGTATAAACTGGCACCAAAACTCAGGAAGCTGAATCTTTTAAACAAATAATAAATCACATTAGGCAAATATATCATGTTCAACAAAAAAATTTTTACAAAAGCCATATTGCTGCTTTCTTTTATCAGTCTTTTCTCTGATATCGCAAGTGAAATGTTGTATCCTGTGATGCCGGTTTACTTAAAGTCAATAGGATTCTCCGTTCTGTTAATCGGCATATTGGAAGGACTGGCCGAATGTGTGGCCGGATTAAGCAAAGGTTATTTTGGAAATCTGTCTGATAAAATGGGCCGTCGTGTCCCGTTTATCAAATGGGGTTATTTATTCAATGCCTTATCCAAACCCATGCTGGCAATATTCATCAATCCTTTGTGGATATTCTTCGCCAGGACACTCGACCGCTTTGGCAAAGGCATACGTACAGCCGCCAGGGATGCCTTACTCAGCCAGGAAACCACCAAAGAAAATAAAGGAAAAGTATTTGGTTTTCATAGGAGTATGGATACCGTCGGGGCAGCCATTGGACCAGTACTTTCACTTATTTACCTGTATTACCACCCCGGCCAGTACCGTTGGCTTTTTGTCATTGCCTTTTTACCCGGATTACTGGTAGTTGCACTGTCGGGATTTCTGAAAGAAAAAAAAATTGAAGCAGAAAATACCAACCGTAAACCGGTTCATTTCCTGACCTATTTAAAGTATTGGAAAAAATCTCCACCGGCATTTAAAAAACTGGTTCCGGCCTTATTGACTTTCACGCTTTTTAACAGTTCAGATGCTTTTCTGTTGCTTGCCCTGAAATATAAAGGGTTCACCGATTTGCAGATGATAGGTTTTTATATATCCTATAATCTGCTTTATGCCCTGCTTTCCTATCCCCTGGGAGTCATTGCCGATAAAATAGGACTGAAAAAAGTGTTGGTTTCAGGATTGGCCATCTTTGCCTTTGTATATTTTCTATTTGGATGGGCCAGCTCAGTCTGGCAGTTTGTCGTTCTGTTCCTTTTCTACTCCATCTATGCAGCTTCCACTGAAGGAATTTCAAAAGCCTGGATAACCAATGTCAGCAAGGAAGAAGAAACAGCAACAGCAATTGGCTTTTTTACCAGTTTCAACAGTATAATCACTTTTATTTCCAGTGCCCTGGGTGGTCTGATCTGGGTCTGTTACGGCCCCAAAGTAATGTTTATGTTTTCAGGCATCGGCGTAGCCTTGGTAGTGGTTTACCTGACCCTACCTTACCTTTCGGAAAGAGTTGTAAAAAAAGCAAATGGCCATAGTTAGATCATTCCGGGCCAGGAATATATTTGTTAAAATAATTTGATAAATTCTTAAATTTAGAATCGTCCAAAGAATAATTTAATATCTTTACAACAATCGGAAATATTAATCAAAGGGATTTAAGAAATGCCTTATCCCAGTTAAACATAATAATTGCGGTTAGTTAGAAATAAAAACTCAAGGACATGCCAACAGGTGAATTTTACACTTTAATTACAGGAGGAAGTTCAGGAATAGGTAAAGCGCTGGCCATGGAATGTGCCAGCCGGAAAATGAACCTTATTATTGTTGCCTTACCCGGATTAGAACTGGAGCAAACTGCTAATGAAATCAGGAACACGTATAAAGTAAAAGTTCGCTGTTTGGAAATGGATTTAACCAACAGGGAAGCGCCGCTGCTGGTTTATAAATGGTGCGAACAATTGGGTTATACGGTGAATATGTTGATCAATAATGCCGGTCTTGCCGGGACAGCCATATTTGACGAATCCTCACTTTTATATTCCGATTCAAGGATACAGCTCAATATCAGGGCTCTGGTCCTTTTATGCCGGGTATTTTTACCGGACATGAAAAAATTACCTAAAGCTTATATTTTAAATACCGGCAGCATGTCGGCATTTTATAATATCCCTTATAAAAGCCTGTATTCTGCTTCAAAAGCCTTTGTCGTAAGTTTCACCAGGTCATTGAAAGAAGAATTAAAAGGCAGTACAGTATCCATATCCGTGGTATGTCCCAACGGAGTGCATACCAACAAAGGGACAAAAGCCCGTATTGAATCTCACGGATATAAAGGGAAGATGGTTGAATTACCGCCTGATGCCGTTGCAAAAATTGCCATCGATGGGTTATTAAAAGGAAAAACCATGATCATTCCGGGGGCAATTAATAAAATAATACACCTAACAGGAAAACTAATTCCTTTCAAGCTTAAACAATATTTTCTGTTAAAGGAATTCAGAAAAGAAGTTAACACCGTGTAATCACAAAATCAAAATCCTTTTCCTTGTTAATACGGTATATTTGAAGCTATTTAACATTTTTTAAGTATAATAAATAGGCGAGCCAGCCGGATCTTTGTAAATTGCATCCATGTTAATAACCTACTTTTTTCTCAGTTATTTGGAAGAAAGTTAAAACGTTACAATTTGAAAAATCTGGTAAAAATATTCGGCTTTTTGCTTTTTCTTGGAGTTTTTGGTCTGACTAAGGCAACCGCTCAGGAGAATATAGTTCAATACGGCAAAGCTTCATATTATGCAAAACGTCTGCAGGGACATCGCACAGCCAGTGGTGAAAGGTACAATCATAAATCTTATACTGCTGCCCATAGGAATCTTCCTTTTGGAACCAAAATCAAGGTCACAAATTTAAAAAATAACAAATCAGTAATCGTAAAAATTAATGACCGGGGTCATCTGACAAGGAACAGAGTTATTGATATTTCCGGTTCTGCGGCAAAAGAAATCGGCCTCATAGCCGACGGAGTTGCAGACGTGAAAGTAGAAGTACTTGATCCTGTTCAGGCTGCCGAACTTAATGACCAGGATATGGCTACTGTGGATAAGGACAGTACAAAAGACATTCAGACATTTTAAAACATTAACCTCCTGTTGCACTGAAACTCCCCAAAAGATAAGTAGTTTGCTGCTTAATGCACAAAATTGGAATGGATGATTGAGTGACAAGTTTACGGATTTCTTTATCCACGAACATACGGGCTAATCCTCTTTTTCTTTTGGTCATTACAATAATTAAATCGGCTCCAACAGAAACAGCATATTCCAGAATTTTATTTTCAGGTTGTCTGGTTTGAAATAAAAAGCTTTTATAAGCAATACCTTTCCTGAAAAAATATTTACAGGCCTGCAAAGAATATGCAGTAACCCGTTTAATGATCCGTTTGTTGTGGGAAGAAATTCCCAAAATATGCACTTCAGCATCAAAAATCCTTGCAACCTCTGCAGCAATAGGTACCTTCTGCCTGCTGTATGTAATATAATTGATCGGCAAAACTATTTTTGTAAAATTCATGGGATATCCCTCTGAAAAGATCAAAACAGGACAGTTTGAAGAAGCAATCAACTTAAAAATATGTTTTTCGTCGGAATAAATGGTGGCAATAATTAAGGATTCCGGCAGCTCGTCAGCATAATCAACTATTTTTTTATACCGTTTACCTTTCCTGGTGATAAAAACCAGTTCTGATTTATTACCCAATCTCGGACTATATTCCTCTTCAATTTTTTTAAATTTCTGTGAAACAGCAGCACCTTTTCGCAAGGCTAAGCCTCTGCCGTTACTTTCCTGAACATAAATCAAATGGATTTTTAATTCAGTTTTCTGAGAAAACAAAATCGCCATTTCCAATCCCTTAAAAGAATCTGGTGAAAAATCAATCGGAACGATTATATTTTTCATAACCGGGAATTTTGTAAAGCTAATTTAATCAATTTTTTCCTTCAATGATGCATAATACAGGTTTTTATTGCATTAATATAATGGTTTTCATTTTTTTCTTAGCTTTGTAAGCTGAATAAAAAATACCCAGCTCAAATTTTAAATCATTACTACCTTTCTTTGAAAATTTAAAAAGACTAGAAAAGGTTGTTTGTTAATTTTTATTTATCAATTATTCATGAAAAAAGTAACCGTAGGAATTGACATTGGGGGTACTTTCACTAAAATGGGCATCGTTGACAGGGAAGGCAATTGTCTGATGAATGATAGTATTGAAACGCAAACCAATGATAACAAAGTAGAGACATTCCTGAATAACCTTCATACCAAAATTGAAGAAATGAGGGCACAATTTACCGGCCAAATTGAACTTGTCGGTATTGGAATTGGTGCGCCCAATGGGAATTATTTCAAAGGCACCATTGAAAATGCAGCCAATCTGAAATGGAAGGGAATTGTCCCCTTTGTAGATTTGTTTAAAAATTATTACCCGGGCATCCCCATCATGTTGACCAATGATGCAAAAGCAGCAGCCCTGGGCGAAATGATCTATGGAGCTGCCAAAGAGATGAAAAATTTCATTGAAATCACTCTGGGGACAGGCCTTGGAAGTGGTTTCGTGGTCAACGGCGATCTGGTTTATGGAGCCGACGGCTTTGCGGGAGAATTGGGACATACCCTCGTTAAATCGAAAGGACGCCAGTGTGGATGTGGTAAAAAAGGTTGCCTGGAAACTTACGTATCTGCAACCGGTATTAAAAGAACTGTATATAAAATGCTTGCAGATTCTTTAGAACCCAGCGAACTTAGGGGCATCAGCTTCGAGGACCTGGACGGGGTTATGATTACAGAAGCTGCCAAACATGGAGATAAACTAGCCTTGAAAGTATTTGATTATACCGGCAAAGTGTTAGGGACAAAACTTGCTGATGCTGTTGCAATCACCCGGCCTGAAGCTATTTTCCTTTTTGGAGGTTTATCCCTTGCCGGAGATTTTATTTTCAATCCGACTAAAAAATACATGGAAGAGGCATTGCTTCCTATTTACAGAAACAAAATCAAAATCTTGCCTTCAGGGTTAAAAAATAACAATGCAGCTATCCTTGGTGCAAGTGCATTAGCCTGGAAAGAGCTGGAAAAATAGAATATTATTTAATATTCAAAACTCTTTTACACAGCTCTATTTCCTGATCGTTTCCGGTGTTTTTAAGTTTTGCATCGGTCAGTTTTATGGTTGGCAAATATTCCTTTTCCGGATTTTCCTTTGCATGGGAAATCTTAATAACGATATTCAGGGGTTTCACCCCCACATCGTTGGTAAGGAATGTGCCAATTCCATAAACGTCGTGGATCTGCCCGTTTACATACTTTCTGATTTTCCTAACCATATTCAAATTGAGGGCATCGCTATATACAATGGTTTTTGTCCGGGGATCAATTTTGTGAATACGGTAAAAATCCAATGCTTTATTGGTAAACTCAATCGGATCGCCGCTGTCTGTCCGGATGCCGTCAAATAATTTGGCATGTTTGAGGGAAAAACTTCTGAAAAAGACATCACTGGTGTAAGTATCGGCAAGTGCTGTGCCCAAACTGCCCTGATAAACATCCACCCAAGCTTCAAGCCCCATTTCATTGGCAACCCGGTACCCGTAAATTGCCCCGTGATACATAAACCACTCGTGGGGATGGGTACCCACCGGTATTAAGTTATGTTTGTATGCAAAATAAAGATTGCTTGTGCCTTTGAAAAATGAGCCCGAATATTCCTTTAACATTTGGATCACTTCTTCCTGAACCGAGAACGAAAAACGCCTTCTGGTACCAAACTCGGAATACTCTGCCCCAATTTTCTTAAATTCACCGGCTTTCTTGATTGCTATTTCCTTCACATTGATCGGTTTTGCGCCAATCATTTTATAATACAGCTCGCATATAATGGCCATTAAAGGAACTTCCCACAAAACAGTACGGTACCAATATCCTTCGATGGTAACATCCAGTTTCCCGCCTGCCTGTTTAACACATACTTCATTGGGATTGAAACGGTAACCTTTCAGGAAATCCACAAAAACAGGATCAAAAAAATAACATTGCTTGCGGATATAGGCTTCCATTTCATCTGAAAGCTGAAGATCCTTCATGGCATCAATCTCTTTCCGGAATTCTTCAGCAAAACCTTCGGGGAAAACTGTCTTTCCCCGGTTGATAAATTTATATTTCACCATAGCCTTGGGATACAACTTCTGTATGGCAAACATGGTGGTGAATTTATAAAGATCGTTATCGGCAAAGTCCTTAATGATCATGGAAAAATTTTTTGAATTTTAAAAAAACCGGGCAAATATAACTCCAAGTTTTATGCCATGAAAAATTTTTTTATTCCAGGACTCTAAAGACATCATAAGTTACCCTTTAAAAATCTATTTCCACCCAGATCGGGCAATGGTCAGAATGAACAATAGCGCTTAAAATGCCTGCATTGACGAGCCTCGGGCGCAGCGGCTCACTCACCATAAAGTAATCTATACGCCAGCCGAGGTTCTTTTCCCTTGCCCGCTGACGGTAGCTCCACCAACTGTATTGTTCGGGTTCTTGATTAAATTCCCTGAAAGTATCAATAAAACCACTTTCCAGAAAACCAGATACCCAGGCTCTTTCTTCCGGCAAAAATCCCGAATCATTCTCATGCCTCTCAGGATGGTTAATATCAATAGGGGTATGACAAATATTAAAATCACCGGTGACAATAATATTGGGCCGTTCCTTCTTCAGGTTATCAATAAATTTCTGAAAATCAGCAAGGAACTGCATCTTAAAATCCTGACGTACATCGCCCATAGTCCCCGAAGGGATATAAACACAAATCAGGGTAATATCGCCATAATCGCAACGGATAACACGCCCTTCGGCATCATAACCATCGCTGCCCATCCCAATGACAATGTTATCCGGCGCATTTTTGGTAAAAACCCCTACCCCGCTGTATCCCTTTTTAACAGCCGAATGCAGTATGGACTGATAACCCAGGTACTCAAATGCATTTTGGTCGATTTGTTCGGGCTGGGCTTTGGTTTCCTGCATACAAAGAATATCAGGTTTTTCCTCCTTCAGCCAGTCAAAAAAACCTTTGTTAATTGCAGCCCTCAAACCGTTTACATTGTAAGAAATTAGTTTTTGCTTCATCAGATATTAATTTATCAAAACCAGCCAATCATGGTTGAAATATGGTTAAATAAAAAATGCCCATTTATCCTGCCTTATTCAATAAAAACAATAAATATACAAAAATAAGAAGATTTTGTACCCGGTTGTACTTTCAATCTTTCTTTCAGGAAGTCTAAAATGTTTCTCTTTTACAATTTTGGAAGTTTTGGAAAAAGAAGAGTCAACCTCATTTTTCATCACATCCTGCCAGTAAAATTCACGATTATTTTATTATATTGCATTGAAATTCAAACGCCCAAACATTGTTTTTTTTCAGAAAAAAATATAAGGTAGGTATAGCATTAAGCGGTGGAGGAGCAAAAGGATTTGCACACCTTGGTGCACTGCTGGCTTTGAATGAAGCAGGTATTTACCCGAATATTATATCAGGAGTAAGTGCCGGGGCTATCATCGGGGTTTTATATGCCGACGGGCAAAGCCCCGAAAAAATATTTACCCTTCTGTCACAGGATAAATTCATGCATTTCGTAAAAATTGGAATTCCTAAAAATGGATTGCTCAAAATAAACGGACTTTATACCTTCCTTAAAAAAAATCTGAAAGCCACTCATTTCGAAAATCTTAAAATTCCTCTAATCGTTGCTGCATCTGAATTGAATGCCGGCCATATTACCTATTTTTCAAAAGGGGAGCTGATTAAAAAAATCGTAGCTTCGTCAAGTATTCCTGTTTTGTTTACTCCTGTAGTTATGAACAACAAAACATATATAGACGGCGGCCTGTTCGACAACATGCCTGTTACGCCCATCCGTAAAGATTGTGAAAAAGTAATCGGCGTACATGTCAATCCCCGCACCGAAGAAGAAGATTTTCACAGCTTGATGCAAATTGCCGAACGTACTTTTCATCTTGCGGTTTCCACAACTATACAGAAAAGTGCTGACCTTTGCGATTTATTTATTGAACCGCCGGAATTGATAAACTATAAATTACTTGATCTTTCCAAAAGCAGGGAAATCTTTGAAATCGGGTATAAAGCCATGGTAAATGCCTTAAAAGACAATTCCGTTTTCAAAGTAAAATCATAATCAATGTCCAAATCCATGCGTTTGTAAATTTTAAAAATTTCGATTAGGTTTGCATAAGGAAACAAAAAATTAAAAACTTTATATCATAGTGGATATTGCGGGTTATATAAAAGAATTTTTACTGCTACAAAATAATGTAAGGGTACCCGAACTAGGATCATTCCTTATTACAAATCAGTCGGCAATAATTGACGAAGCTAAAAAAACAATCACTCCACCCTCAAAAGCAGTTCTTTTCGATGAGAATGGAAAAACAGGTGACCAGCTTTTCCTGAAATTCCTATCCGGAAAAGAAGGGATCACTGAAGAAGATGCTCTGAAATCCATCTCTGAATTTACCACAGAAGTCAAGGCAAAACTGCAGTCGGATGGATTTATTACTTTTCCCGGATTTGGTAAATTCGCATACGATAACAACCGGCAAATTCAATTTGAACCCTTTTTTACAGAATTCTTATCTGCTGAAATATATGGTTTAGATACCCTGACCGGCATCACACCATTAAAAGAACCCGATTCAAAAATAATTGACGAAAAAGAAAAGACTAAAATAAAAGAGCCTGAACCGGTTCCAGCTCCTGTCCCTGTACCGGTTGAAGAGGAACAGACCGAATCAGATGAAAATAACGACAAGAAAAACCATTTTGCCAGGATTTTGGTTTTTTCGCTCATTCCTTTAATTCTGGTTTGTGCCTGGATAATTTGGGCAATAAATATGGGTTATGTTTCAAATGCAAAATTTGATTTTTCTAAAGTCAACTTTAATTTTTCATCACTTTTTCAGAAAAAGGCAACGCCGGTTCCACCAAAACCTATTGTGCTTGGA
>JAUZOH010000057.1 GCA_030706565.1 Bacteroidota bacterium
GCGACATCAATTATCGCAGCAGCCGTAACCAACGCTTGCATGTAGAACTGGCACTGATACGCCTTTGCAATATTCTGAACCAGTCTCAGTCACCGGTAGAGAAAAAAATTGGCCTGGCACCCACAGAAAAGTCAGCAGATACTCAGACCGCAGCAGCTATAGAGAAAAAGCCTGTTTCAGTCTCTATCCAGGATCATCCCAAGGCGCAGGTAACTTATGATACCTTACCCAAGACAGGCGTCTCAATTAAAGATGCTTTAAAAAAAAAGACTAGTTTAAAAATACAAACTGAACCTGAAGTTGAGAAACCATCAATGGTTGCTGATTCCGGGGATGACGATGTGGATGAGTCTTTGGTTAATAAATTTTCGCCTGAACAATTGAAGGAAACCTGGAAACAGTTTGCAGAAAAGGTAAATAATGAACCCAGGTTATATAATACCCTGATTTCCCAGGATCCGGCTTTAAAAGAGAATTTTGTAATAGAGTTTTTAGTTAGTAATCCTTTGCAAAGTGAAATTATCCAGGAAATTAAAGGCAAGTTGCAGAAGTATCTGAGGACTCAACTGAAGAATTCAAAAATAGTAGTGAATACGGTCATTTCAGAAGTAGAACCTCCAAGTGTCATCTATACTTCTGAAGCTAAATTTAACCATTTGCTTCAGAAAAATCCCAGTTTGGCCCGTTTGAAGCAGGAATTTAACCTTGATTTTGAATAATGAAGATATGGTAACAAAAATTGCACTGATCCTTTCAATTGCTTTGCAGTTTGTAGCTGCCTTTTTAGCTATTCGCCTGACTAAGGTCACCAAATACAATCTCTCATGGATATTGATTTCAGCAGGATTCATTCTGATGACCATCAGCCGCTTTATCGATTTTATCCCCATACTTGATGAAAAAATCCCTATCAACTGGAAAGGAGTAAATATCTGGGTGGGATTTATCACCTCTGTCTTTATTACGGTTGGCGTATTTTTGATCAGGAAAATATTTAAGTTTCTCGATAAGGTTGAACAATCAAGGCGCGAAGCAGAGAAAAGAGTTTTAAATGCTGTGATACAGACTGAAGAAAATGAGCGCAAAAGGTTTGCCAAGGATCTTCATGATGGACTGGGCCCCTTACTTTCGACTGTGAAATTATCCATTTCCACTTTGAGTCAGCTTGAAAAGGATGAGGTCACCAAAAATATAGTTGACAATACCGATGTGGTTATCAATGAGGCTATTAAAAGTATTAAGGAAATTTCAAATAACCTCAGTCCCCATATTTTGAATAATTTTGGACTGGCCAGTGCCATTAACAGTTTTATCAATAAAATAAGCTATACCCGGCAGATCAATATCGCCTTTGACTCGAATATTTTTAACCAGCGTTTTGATGGAAATATCGAAGTGATATTATATCGCGTTGTTTGTGAGTTGATCAATAATACCATGAAACATGCCCATGCCCAGAATATTGAGATTATACTCAACCGGTACGACAGCCGGATTAACCTGGTTTATACCGATGACGGAGTGGGGTTTGATGTCAATCAGGTATTGTTTGACGAGAATTATTCAGGAATGGGTTATTCAAATATATTGTCGCGTATCCGTTCTATTAAAGGAACAATTGATGTGGAAAGTAATGACAACAGCGGCACAAAAGTAGTAATTCAGGTAAGTGTTTGATTGATAAATAATTGAAAAATATTCTGAAAATGGCTATCTTTAAAATAGTAATTGTAGATGATCATGCTTTGTTTCGCAATGGATTGAAATTATTGCTGAGCAGTTTTAAGGATATTGACATTGTCGGAGAAGCATCTAATGGCAAAGATTTGTTGGATTTACTTCAACACACAGAACCGGATATAGTATTGATGGATATCAATATGCCGGAAATGGATGGGGTTGAGGCTACAAGGCTTGCATTGGAACAACACCCCGGCCTGAAAATCATTTCATTGTCGATGTATGGAGAAGAAGAATATTATTATAAAATGATTGATGCCGGTGTGAAAGGCTTTTTACTTAAGAATTCAGATATTACAGATGTCAAACAGGCTATAGAAACGGTTGCAGAAGGGGGAAATTATTTCTCCGAAGAACTTTTATACAGTGTAGTCAAAAATATTCGTAAGGTCAGTTTTAATGAAAACAATAATGCCGGTTTGTCAGAACGGGAAATAGAAGTACTTTGTCAGATCTGCAAAGGGCTGTCAAATTTTGAAATAGCAGATCAGTTGCATATCAGTAAGAGGACCGTGGATAAGCACCGTGCAAATTTACTTGAGAAAACCGGTTCCAAAAATACGGCCAACCTGGTGATGTATGCCATTAAACATAAACTGATTGAAGTATAATTGCAGAGGCTTGTGTCCCATAGATTTTGGCGCAGCCACTTAGTGCAATAAATGAACAGGAAAAAGTAAAATTTTAAATTGGAAGGAATATGATGCCTGAAGGAGGTAGAAAAAAATTATGGAACATCTTAAAATACATTATTTTTCTGGCAATTGGTATTTTTATTTTTTGGTGGATTTATAAGGATTTTAAGCTTGAAGATATAAAGGCAATTTTTAAAGAATTAAATTACGGCTGGCTGATATTGACCATTTTTCTTGGCTTTTTAAGTCAGTTGAGCAGGGCCATCAGGTGGAATATGCTTATCCGCCCTTTGGGGTATAAGCCCAAGCTTAAAAATACCTTTCTGGCAGTTGTTGTTCTTTATTTTGTTAATCTTCTGATTCCCCGTGCCGGTGAAATAGCCCGTTGCACAGTTTTAACAAAATACGAAAAGATCCCTTTGTCAAAATTGATCGGTACGGTCATTGTGGAGCGCCTTGCGGATTTTATCACCATGATCATATTGGGGATCATTATCTTTTCTATCAATGTGAGTTCCTTGCAGAAATTCCTTTTCCTTCATCCTGAAATCAACAACAAACTGATCAAATTGCTTTCCCTTACCAATGTTTTGTTTGGTATAGCTGTCCTTTTCTTTATTTTATTGATTTTTATTATTGCTAAACCCTGGAAACACAGTAAAATGGGAGAAAAGGTGAAAAAAATAAAACATAATTTTACAGATGGAATTAAATCCATCATGAAGCTTGAAAATAAATGGTATTTCATTGGCCATACCTTGTTGATTTTTACCCTGTGGTTGTTAATGCTGTACGCAGTGTTCCTGGCTTTTCCGCCTACAAGGCACCTGAGTATCTGGACGGGGATGTTTACCTTCCTGATGGGGAGTTTTGCCATGCTTGCTCCGGTGCAGGGTGGGATTGGCCCCTGGCATTTTATGATTTATGAAACCCTTTCTATATTTGGCATTAGCCTGGCCGATGGTAAAATTTTTGCACTTATTGCACATACTTCAACTAATTTGATTAACCTTGTGTTTGGCTTTTTAGCTTTGCTTTTATTACCTTTGGTAAATCAAAAGAAGAAAAAGGATCATGGAAGATTATAAACAATATAGTATCCGGGAAGCACAAAAAGATGATCTTCAGACAATTGTCGATATCTATAATTCAACTATTGCAAGCAGAATTGCTACCGCTGATTTGAATCCCGTTAGTTTAAACAATAAAGAGGAATGGTTTAACCGCCATCATCCTGATTCAAGGCCCCTTTGGGTTCTGGTTAGAGTAAATGATAAAAGGATCTGCGGATGGTTGAGCTTTGAATCCTTTTATGGACGCCCTGCTTATCACGCTACTGCTGAAATAAGTATTTACCTTGATAAGGAATTCAGGGGGAAAGGTTTAGGCAGCTATTTGCTTCAACAGGCTATTGATGCTTCTCCTAAGTTGGGATTGAAAACATTACTTGCTTATATTTTCGGACATAATATTCCCAGCCTGGCTCTTTTCCACAGCATGGGCTTTTTAAACTGGGGCCATTTACCCCGCATTGCCGAATTGGACGGTGTGGAAAGGGATTTGGTCATCCTGGGAAAAAGAATATAACATCTTTGCAGCATTTCCCGCTGCCAGCAATTAAATCAATTTTATATAATGAACAGAATTATTAAGGCATTTATCGTTTGCCTGCTTTTTGTCACAAGTGTTTATGCACAGGATTCTCAGAAGATCACACTGGATAAGATTTTTAAAACCAATTCATTTTATCCGCGGACAGTTTATGGTTTGGAGTCGATGAATGACGGATTGCACTATACAACCTTGAAATATGGAAGCGATATTGAAAAATTCAGCTATCAGAGTGGTAAAAAAGTTGAAACGGTTTTTTCCTTATCCGATATCACTGGATTAAAGATACCCGGAATTGATGAATATTCTTTCAGTAAGGATGAAAGTAAATTGTTGCTGGCCACAGATCAGGAAAGCATCTATCGTCATTCTACCCGTTCCACTTATTATGTATATGATTTGAAGACGAAGAAATTGAGCCTGCTTTCTAAGGGTGGAAAACAACAATTGGCCTGTTTTTCTCCTGATGGCTCAAAGGTTGCTTTTGTAAGGGATAATAATATATTCATAAAAGATTTGACTACGGATGAGGAAGAGGCTATAACCAGTGACGGACTGAGAAATCAAATTATTAACGGTGCACCCGATTGGGTTTATGAAGAAGAATTTAGTTTTTCAAAAGGTTTTGAATGGTCACCCGACGGAGAAAAGATTGCTTTTTACCGCATGGACGAGTCGAAAGTCAAAGAGTATGACCTGACTATTTTTGACAGCGACAGCCTTTATCCCCGGCATTATACGTATAAGTATCCCAAGGCCGGTGAAGAAAATTCGAAAGTTTCCATTTGGGTATACAACCTGAAAGAAAAAAAGACTGCCAGGATGGATATCGGCTCAAATGATGACCAGTATATCCCCCGTATTACATGGACAAAAGATCCGGAAACGTTGTGCATACTCCGGCTTAACCGGCTTCAGAACAAACTTGATATCCTGTTGGCGAATGCTGCCTCCGGTAAGTCGAATATTATTCTTTCCGAAACCAATAAAAGGTACATTAAGGAGCCGGACGATAATACGGTTACTTTTTTAGGGGACCAAAAACATTTTATTTATCTGAGTGAACAGGACGGTTACCTTCATTTCTATTTATATGATCTGAATGGAAAGAAAATAAATGAGATCACTCGTGGAAACTGGGATGTGGCCGAGTTTTTAGCATTCGATGATGTCCACAATACCCTGTATTACAGCTCGCACGAAACTTCTCCTTTGCAAACCGATGTCTATTCCATTAATATTGACGGGAAGGAAAAGAAAAAACTTTCTACTTCCGATGGAACCAATACTGCTGTTTTTAGCAGCGGATGCCAGTATTTTATTCACACACATTCTGACGCCAACACTCCTGCATTAACTACTCTCAATAATGCTCAGGGTAAGGTAATCCGTACTTTGGAGGATAATGCCGTTGTAAAGAAGAATATGAAAGCCTGCGGTTTTTCTCCTAAGGAATTTTTTAGTTTCAAAAATTCGGATGGTATCAACCTGAAGGGTTTTATGATCAAACCGAATAATTTTGACAGCCACAGAAAATATCCGGTTTTTATGTATGTGTATGGCGGACCTGAGGAACAGACCGTAAAAGATACCTATAATCATAATGATGCCTGGTTCCAGATGCTTGCCCAAGACGGGATAATTGTTGTTTGTGTTGATAACCGGGGAAGTGACGGAAGGGGGGAAGAGTTCAGAAAGTGCACCTACATGCAATTGGGCAAACTGGAAGTGCAGGATCAGATTGATGCTGCTAAGTACCTGGCTTCGCAGCCTTATGTGGATGGCTCCCGTATCGGTATATTTGGCTGGAGTTACGGAGGATATATGTCAACCTTGTGTATGACCAAAGGTGCCGATTACTTCAAAATGGGCATTGCCGTTGCACCGGTTACTAACTGGCGTTATTATGATTCTGTATATACCGAACGTTTTATGCGTACTCCTCAGGAAAATCCTTCGGGTTATGATGATAATTCACCTATTAATTTTGTAGACAAACTCAAAGGAAAGTTTCTGCTTGTTCATGGCACAGGTGATGATAATGTTCATCTGCAAAATTCTATGGAGTTAATTGAAAAAATGGTACAAGCCAACAAACAGTTTGAGATGCAGTTCTATCCCAATAAAAATCATGGGATTTACGGGGGAAATACAACTTATCATTTGTACACCCGCCTGACAGATTTTATTTTGGCTAATTTGTAGAAAGTATGATAATGGAATAGAAGTCATGATGAAATAAGGCGATTTCCGGATATTAAAATCAGTAATGTCTAAAAGATTGATTTTTCATAGCTGTTGTTCTTTTAAAAAATGACTTTTGGTACAGAGTTCAGTAATTATTATTTTTAAATAATTTAATAACTAATTTTCTATCAGAAATTGCAAACTTATGAAAAAAATTATCCTGATTTTTTTAACTGTTGGTATTCCCCTTTTGCAGGTTTTTTCGCAAACGGGTTCTGCTGCTTTCAATCCCAATCTTGATGTTATGCTCAAATTTAATGAGCTGAAGTTAAGGGATCCGAATGCCTATACGAGAATTGAAGGTTCTCCCTATTTTACCGATGATTTTGTAAACAGTAAAATATATTTTACCAGAGGAGATTCTGTGGGCGCGTCGATACGCTATGATCTCTATAAGGATGAGCTTGAATTTAATCGAAATGACCAGATCGTATACCTGGATAAATCTTATATCAGGAAAGTCAGAATGGGTAATGAACTGCTTGAGGTTCATAAATATAAACTTGGGGAAGAGGTTTTGACAGGATGTTTTTTCTGTATAAAATGCGGAAAAAATTCTTTATTGAAGAAAGTTTCAGTTGTCTTTAAAGAAGCAGAGGGTACAAAGGGTTACCAGGATGCACTTCCCAACAGGTTTGAAAAAAATGACGACGAATATTTTTTAAGTACTGAAGATGGTCAGTTTTTTAAGGTGAAGAATAAAAACGACCTGGAGATAAATTTTGCCGGCAAACCTGAGATTACCAAATTTATCAAAGACAATAAAATAAAACCCGGAAAGGAAAAGGATTTATTAAAACTTATTGACTATCTCAATTTGCAAAAATAAATTGAGCCTGATTTAATCAACATATATGATGAAAAACTGGCCATCAGGAATTAGTATTTCCCGGCTTTAGGTTTTTTATATGATCAAAATAAAATGGGGTTGATTGTTGGATATTAGAAAATCCCAAATCCAATGATCAGTCTGATTAATCCCAAAAATATGGCTATGCTGCACAGGACTATTCCTGCTGCAGCATTTCCTTTTGGTTCTCCAGGGGCCGACTGGATAAAAGCCACAATACCGATGATAAGCCCAATTGCCGCAAAGGGAATATTGATCCAATTCAGGGATCCGAAACATGGGATAAATCCTATAAACATCCCGAAAATTGCTAAAATCCCTAAAACCAAACTTGCTGTTTTCATTTCAAAATAATTTTATAAATAAATTGTTTTGTGTTTACTTTATTAAGCTTAAGCTGCATTTTTTTCTTATAAACCAATAAGATGCCATGAATGAAAAATATTATGGAGTTTAGTAAAAAGGAAAGGAATAATGCCAGGCTTCCGTGGTTTAACAGATAAGCCTGATGAAAATTACCTTTTCCAATTTCTATGAATGCTCTAGTCATTCCACAAAAGGGGCATTCCACGTTGAATTGACTTTTAGACATGCATTGCGGCGAGTGGTTTAAAATCGTCTGACTATCAGCAAACAGAGCAATTGCAATAACAGAAATGGTCACCAACGAAATGATTCCCCAAACTATTTGCAGGGCTGTTTTCTGTTCTTGTTTTGATGTCTGGTTTTTTCCGTTCACCTTTTTATTGGTTGTTCAAAATGTTCAAATGTAATCATATTGAACAATTTCTGTTTTAACATGCCGATCTTTTTATTTATCTTTTTTCCGGGCAATAATAATTGTGTTTTTATTATACTAACATTAAAATTATTCATTCGAATATTTGCTTAAATACTTGAGAAACAGTATATAAATCATTGGAATTCTCCTAAAAAAAACTTATCTTTTCGAAGCAAAATTAAAGGATTTAAAAGTATTGTATTTGCTCTAACATTAATTTATAACGCCATGAAAGAAATACAGGAAGTGGTGAAAAATCTGACAAACAGGTATGGGAAGAATAGAGAGAGCCTTCTGCCCATTCTTCAGGGGATTACGGAGGAGCAAAACTACCTGTCCAGCGAAGCTATGCTTGAAATAGCCCGCGCCCTTGATATTTCGGCTGCTGAAGTATATGGTACTGCTACCTTCTATTCCTTCCTGGATACTATTCCCAGGGGGAAATATGTGATCAGGGTATGCCGTACCATCGTTTGCGATATGCATGGCAAAAAGCAAATCATAAAAACCCTGGAAGATCTGTTAAAGATCAAAGTGGGAGAAACCACCCACAACGGGAAATTTACATTACTGGAAACAAATTGCCTGGGATGGTGCCACAAGGGGCCCTGCATTTTGGTGAATGATGACATATACACGGAAATCACCCCTGGCAAAGTGAATGCTATTATCAGTGAGTACAGGAATAAATGATGGAGGATGAGCCAGATGGAAATGAAAAAATTAAAAAGGGTCGATTTTATCTTTAGTAAAGATTTTAATGTATCCGAAGTACTTTTCGGTACTTTTAAAAAGACCCGGGATGAAATCCTCCAGGGAATAATCAATTCTGACCTTAAAGGCCGGGGAGGGGCTGGTTTTCCTACCGGTCTTAAGTGGAAGGCTGCCAAAGAAGAGAAAAACGGCGGAAAGTACATTATTTGCAATGCAGATGAAGGAGAACCGGGAACTTTCAAGGACAGGGCAATCCTTGAGGAAGCCGCACAGAAGGTTTTTGGGGGAATGGCCCTTTGTGCCAAGGTCATTGGTGCCAGGAAGGGCTGGATATACCTGAGGGGTGAATATAAATTCCTGGTCCCTCATCTGAGAAAGGAACTGGCTATATTCCATGAAATGCTGCATAACGACTTGGGATTCGAATTTACCATAGATATTTTTACCGGCAGTGGTGCTTACGTTTGTGGTGAAGAAACCGCCCTTTTACAGTCGATGGAAGGGAAAAGGGGCGAACCCCGCAATAAGCCTCCTTATCCGACCAGCATCGGACTTTATGATAAGCCTACAGTGATCAACAATGTTGAAACCCTTGCTTTGACGATGATGGTTGCCAAAATAGGGGCTGAGGAGTTCAAGAAACTTGGCATCCAGGATGCACGCGGGGGAAAATTGTTCTCTGTATCTGGCGATACGCCTAAAGGTGGCATATATGAGCTGGAATTCGGAATGCTCCTTTCCGACTTTGTGGAAGAATTTGGCGATGGCGATACCAAAGCAGTGCAGGTTGGCGGTGCTTCCGGATTCTGCGTTCCCAGAAAGAAATTTGATTCCACCACTATAGGCTACAAAGGAAAATTAACAGGGACTTCACTGCCTACAGGTGGTTCCATGATGCTTTTCAACAGTTCCCGGTCCATGTACAACGTTTTGCACAACTATCTTGAATTTTTCGCAGAAGAATCTTGCGGCCAGTGTACTCCCTGCAGGGTGGGTACACAACAGTTGCTCAAGGGAATAGAGGCAATTAAAAGAGGGGAAAAGTCGCACGAATATCTCGAAGTGCTTTTAAGCCTTTCAGAAACGATGAAGCTTACATCGAAATGTGGACTTGGCCAGTCAGTTGCAAATTCATTTTCTTCTATTGTGGAGAATTTCAGGGAAGAGATGATTTATTAAGTACAGTTTGAAAAAATTAATCAAAGGGTTTAAAACATACGATAATGTCTAAGAAAGTGATGGTAAATTTCAGTATAGACGATATAGAGATGAGTATGGAACAGGGAAGTACCATACTGGATGCTGCAAAGAAAGAGAATATCCGGATTCCTACCCTTTGCTATCACGAGGATCTATGCGTAGCAGGCAATTGCAGGGTTTGTGTGGTGGAGATTGAAGGGTGGCACACGCTTACTACGGCCTGTTCGACCCCAATTATGGAAGGGATGAAAATACATACCATTACCCCTAGGGTCAGGAAGGCGCGGAAGGATATTATTGCCCTGCTTGTTTCTGAGCACCATACGCAATGTACAACCTGTTACAGGAGCACAAACTGCGAATTACAGGCTCTGGCATCAGAATACAATGTCGACAACGCAGTTTATCTGAGTGTGCTCAAGCCAAATCTTGAAATTGACCGTTCTTCGTGGTCGATTGAAAAGGATGAAAGCAAATGCGTGCGCTGCCAGCGTTGTGTCAGAACCTGTTCTGAATTGCAGAAAGTAAATGCCCTGGCAGTGACCCGTAAAGGAAGGGAAATGAAAATATCAACATTTATGGAACTTCCCATGAATGACGTGGTATGTACCAACTGTGGCCAGTGTATTATCCATTGCCCGACCGGTGCGCTGACCGAAAGGCGCTATTTCGACCAGATTTGGGATGCCATTGGGGATCCGCAAAAACATGTCATCATCAATACGGCTCCCTCTGTGCGGGTTGCTTTGGGCGAAGTATTGGGCTTCCCTGTCGGTACCCGTGTCACCGGGAAGATGGTTACTGCACTGAAAAAAATAGGTTTTGATTCGGTCTTGGATACTGATTTTGCCGCCGACCTTACTATTATGGAAGAAGGGTATGAACTTTTACACCGCTTAAAACGTTCGATTGTGGATGGCGAAGATGTGGCTATTCCGATGATCACCTCCTGTTCGCCCGGATGGGTGAAGTTTATCGAACATATGTATCCGGAATTTCTGCCACATCTGAGTACCTGCAAATCACCTCAGCAGATGTTCGGTGCCATGGCGAAAACATACTATGCTTCGAAAATGGGGCTGGATCCTAAGAATATCGTGAGTGTGGCCGGAATGCCTTGTGCTGCCAAGAAATTCGAAGCCAACCGGCCGGAAATGACCAGCAGTGGTTTTCAGGATGTTGATGCAGGGCTTACTACCCGTGAAATTGGCATGATGATAAAACAGGCCGGAATTAATTTCCTCGAACTTGAAGATACCCCATTTGACAGCATCATGGGCGTTTCCTCAGGTGCTGGAGTGATATTCGGGGCAACCGGAGGAGTGATGGAAGCAGCTCTTCGCACTGTCTATGAAGTGGTGACAGGCCGCGATGTGCCTTTTAAAAATTTGAATATTACTCCATTACGTGGATTGGAATCCATCAAGGAAGCAACTATTAAGCTTGAAGGCTGCAAACCCGAATACAGTTACCTGGAAGGGATAGAGCTCAGGGTGGCCATTGCTCATGGATTGCTGAATGCACGCGTTATGATGGACCAGATTGTGGAAGGCAAATCTCCTTATCATTTTATAGAGATCATGGCCTGTCCGGGCGGCTGCATTGGGGGTGGGGGACAACCTATTCCGACCAATGACGAAATTCGCAGAAAACGGATTGAAGCCATTTATGCTGAGGATGAAGGAATGCCTATCCGCAAATCGCATGAGAACCCG
Source organism: Bacteroidota bacterium (assembly GCA_030706565.1). Taxonomy (NCBI): domain Bacteria; kingdom Pseudomonadati; phylum Bacteroidota; species Bacteroidota bacterium. The sequence goes on from JAUZOH010000057.1 coordinate 11,494, forward strand.
GAGATTATTCAGATCTATAAAGATTTTCTCAAGGAACCCCTTGGCCTAAAATCTCATCAACTACTACATACCAAGTATACCAAGAGAAACAGGTATTGATTTGTTTTTGAATATATTGTCCCCGGCAGGTGGGGCCTTGTTTTATTTTAGCAGTTTGTTGATTTTTAAAAGTAATAACTTTCTGTCTAAGGGTTTGATGATAAAATCTGAACACCCGCAGGCAAGTACTTTGTTTTTATCAGCAACAGTAGAAAAAGCAGACTGGGCAATCAGGGGTAAATCAGGTCTGATTTTTTTGATCTGTTTGGTAGCCTGATAACCGTCCATTTCGGGCATTTTTATATCTATTAATACCAGGTCAATCTGTGGGTTTGATTTGCACATCTCAACAGCTTCAAGGCCATTTGTAGCCCTGAGAATTTTAAAATTTGCTTCAGCTAATATTACATCTAATAACATAAAATTAGAATCTTCGTCCTCAGCAATTAATATTGTTTTTGCTTTATTCAGTTCATATTTTTGCCTGTTTTCAGGCAGTTCAGCAATCAATGAGTTTTCAATGGTCTTTTTATAAGGGATGGTAAAATAGAAAGTTGAACCCTGCCCGGGTTCGGAGGTCAACCAAATTTTACCGCCAAGTAGTTCGACATAGGCCTTGGATATGGACAAACCTAAACCAGAGCCTCCGAATTGCCGGGCACTTGTGATTTCGACCTGACGGAAGCGCTTAAAGATCTCTTCATGCATTTCCGCTGGGATTCCAATACCGGTATCACTTACATAAAACTGAAATGAACGGATATGCCCCGTTTCTATAATTTTATATCCAAAATCGACGGAACCCTCTTTGGTGAATTTTAGTGCATTGCCAACCAGATTGGTGAGAATTTCAGTTATTTTGGTTCCGTCAGTTAATAAATTGGCTTCTGAGTCGGGCATGGATAAATGATAGTTCAGTGAAATGTTTTGTTTTTCGGCTCTGGCGGAAAATTGTCCATAGGTAAATTTCAAGACTTTGTTCAGATTAACTTCCTGTTCGTAAATTTTTGTCTGGCCGGCTTCAATCGTTGCCGTACTTATGATATCTGAAATAATGGATAGAAGTTGATCGCTGCTTTGAACAATTATTCCGGTGAAATTTTTCAGCTTTTCAGGGAGGAGCACAGAACCATTAAGCAGGGTCGAAAAACCTACAATAGCATTCAGGGGAGTCCTTATTTCATGTGAAATATTATGCAGGAATGCTGTTTTCAACCTGTCACTTTCTTCAGCCTTTTCTTTGGCAATAATCAAATCGTCCATTATCTTTTTCTTTTCAGTAACATCTTCGGTAATGAGGATGTAATTTCTGATTGATCCGTTGCCTTCAAATAATGGAGATATGATCACATTTTCCCAGAAAAAAGTTTCATCTTTCTTCCGGTTAAGGTATTCGCCCCTCCAGATTTTCTTTGCATTTAAGGTTTCCCACATTTTTTCGTATGCTTCGGGGGAAGAATGGCCGGGATTAAATATCCGGGGCTTTCTCCCTTTCACATCATTTAAAGAATATTGCATAAAGGAAACAAATTGGGCGTTAACAAATTCTATTTTCCCATCCGCATCTGTAATGATGATAGAAGTAGGACTTTGTTCAATAGCCTTGCTGAGGGTTCTGATTTGTTTTTCGGAGTTTTTACGTTCTGTAATATCCAGGTAGGATGAGAGGAAATGATTAACCGTACCATCATCATTGCGTATGCAGACGGTCGAAAGGGTTGCATAAACAATGCTTCCATCTTTTCGGATTAGTCTTTTATCAAGTTCATAGAAGTCTTTTTTCCCTTCCAGAACTTCCAGGAAATGTTTATTATTTTCTTCATAATCGTCGGGATGTGAACAGTCGACCCAACTGTGACCTGTCAATTCCTCTCTTGTATACCCCAGCATCTGGCATAACTTTTTGTTGACTTCTACCCATATTTTGTCCGCTGTAGTGACACTTAACCCGATAGAAGCAGAGTCGAAATAAGATTGAAACTCCTTTCTGCTTTTGAGTAAGGCCTCCTCAGTCAGTTTTTGTTCTGTAATATCCATGACTGTCCCTGCCAGTCTGATTATTTCTCCCTGAGCATTTTTAAGGGCATGAAGGTTGGTTTCAAAATATTTTTCTGCGCCATGAATAGGTAAAGTCCTGTATACTTCCTTTTCTGTTATCCCTGTCTTTAAAACACGGTTAAGGGTTTCTGCTATCTGGGCCCGGTATTCTGGATGTAAAATTTGAAGGAATTCATTAAATTCAGGCTTTCCTTTGGCCGGATCGAAACCGAGAAGATTGAATAATTCCTTTGACCAAAAATCATTGCCTGTAACAGGATCCAGTTCCCAATTACCCATGTGGGCTAAACTTTGGGCGTGTTCTAATCTGGCTTCATTCTGGCGCAGGGCTTCTTCTGCCAGTTTCCGTTCGGTAATATCCGAAATATATCCTTCCAAGGCAATCAGTTTATCATTGTCGAATATTCCCCGTCCACGTTCCCATACCCATTTGTGTTCCCCTGAGGCGGTTCTGATTCTATATTCTGTGGTGAAAGTTTTTTTATGGGCAAGTGCATCCTGGATTTCTTTCCAAATAACCGGCTGATCGGCTGGTTCAATGATCGATTTGTATGAAATTTTTAGGTTATGGGTAATATCCTCTGGGGAATATCCCGTTAGCTCGGTTATTCCGTCGCTGATGTAATACATCGTCCATTCCTGATCATTGCTACATTGATAAACTACACCTTTTAAGTTATTTACAATGGAATTTATTTTGCGGTTACTTTCTTTTAAGGCATTTTCTGTTTTTTTACGTTCGGTAATATCCCGGATAATCAAACAGGCTCTTTCCCGTTTCTCTTTATCTAAAAATAGTGAAATGGAAACCTCGGCCGGAAATTTTGAACCATCTTTGCGTACCATGGTGAGTTCTCCCCGGAAATTTCCTGATTGGGAATATTCTTCTATACTGGTTCTTAATGTAGGATCTGCAATATCTGCAATATCGTCCCGGGTAAGGGAAAGCATTTCCTGTTCCGTATATCCAAATATTTTGCAGGCAGCCGGATTAGCAGATAATAATAAGCCATCAGGGGTTGCAAGGATAATGGCATCCATGCTGGAATTGAAAAGGAGACGATATTGTTCC
>JAUZOH010000058.1 GCA_030706565.1 Bacteroidota bacterium
ATTAGAATTACCGGCAGGTTCCAAGATACTTACATTTGCCTATGATACCGGTGAACGCTATCTTTCCGTCATAGATTTATTTTAAGAGTTTAGATGTTCAATGATATGCCTTTGAGTGATTCCATTTTTTCCATAAAAACAACAGCCGAATTTGAAAGTTCTGTCCTTGAAACATTTCATTTTCAGGCAAAAGAGAATCCTGTCTATAGACAATACCTGGAGAACCTGCATAAACAGGTTTCCGGAATAAAAAAGATGGAGGATATTCCTTTTCTGCCCATAGAATTTTTTAAAACTCAAACTGTTGTCAGTGGGGAACTGAAACCTGAAATTATTTTTACCAGCAGCGGAACTACGGGCATGGCCACAAGCCAACATTACGTTTCGGAGCTTTCCATTTATGAGGAAAGCTTTCTCAAAGGTTTTGAAATTTTTTACGGACCGGTAAATCAATTTTGCATTTTGGCTTTGCTCCCATCCTATCTCGAACGCCAGGGATCATCGCTTATTTATATGATGGACAGCTTAATTAAAAAAAGCAATCATCCGGATAGTGGTTTCTACCTGAATAATCTGGATGAATTGGTCGATAAGCTTGAAAAACTTGAACAAGAAGGACAAAAAACATTATTGATGGGCGTTTCCTTTGCACTTCTTGACCTGGCCGAAAAATACAAATTAGAACTTCATCAGACGATTGTTATGGAAACCGGTGGTATGAAAGGAAGGCGAAAAGAAATCACCCGTGAAGAATTACATTCTGTTTTAAAGGAAAAACTGGGCGTTTCAGGAATACATTCAGAATATGGAATGACCGAACTTTTGTCGCAGGCCTACTCAAAAGGAGAAGGCAGATATTATTGCCCGCCCTGGATGAAGGTTATCATACGCGACCCTTATGATCCTTTTGCCTGCCTTCAGAGGGGAAGATCAGGAGGCATCAATATCATTGACCTGGCTAACCGTTATTCCTGTGCCTTCATTGAAACCAAAGACCTTGGGAAAATAAATCCCGATGGCAGCTTTGAGGTACTTGGCAGAATGGACAATAGCGATCTGAGAGGCTGTAATCTACTGGTCATATAAGATTTTTATGATTGTTTAACCCTTTTTTGCATAAGTTCTTTTTATCTTTAAAATCAGATTTTTTAAAAAATAACTTTTTAACAACCAGATTATGAAAGGAATACTAAAATCAATTATTTTATTACTTATTGCAGGAACAACTTTTAATGCAGTTTCGCAAGCCCAGACCAAAACAAGCGGAGCCTGGACAAAAGCCAAGTCAGCCAAATGGTTTAACAACCATCAATGGCTCAACGGATTTAAAGCCAAGCCTCATGAAACCATCAACCAGATTGCTTTTGCTGAAGCCTATCACAAAAACAAGGCAATGTGGGATAAAATCTTTACCTTCCTCAAAAACAATGACCTGGAAAAACTTGCTCCCGGTAAATATCCCATTGATGGCGAAAACGCCTTTGCCAACATTACAGAATACATCCCCCGCGAATTGGCCGACACGAAATGGGAAGCTCACCGTAAATACATCGATTTTCAGATGATGATTCAAGGAAAAGAAAAAATGGGTATAGTACCTTTGGCTAAAGTTCAACCCGGCCCTTATAACGACAGCAAGGATGTTGCCAGTTTTTCAAGTAATCAGGGTAAATATTATATTGCCCAGCCCGGTACTTTCCTGTTGTTTTTCCCTTCAGACGGACATCGTGCCAGTATTAAGTCCATAGCGGGAAGCACAGATAAGGTTAAAAAGATTGTTATCAAAATTAAAGCCGACTAACAAAATTGATTGCAAAAAATATTCACTGCTAATTAAAAAACCGCTTAACTTTTAAGTTAAACGGTTTTTTTATCTCATCTGCAAAGGGCTTGCTTAATAAGCCCTGCGGTGTTTACCTTCAATAAAATCAATAAAAGCATTATTGACTACCCTGTTTCCTCCGGGTGTAGGATAATTTCCGGTAAAATACCAGTCACCCAAATCATTCGGGCAGGCCTTGTGCAAATTATCAATAGACTGATAAACCACTTCCACTTCAGCTTCCACATCTTTATCAGTCAATAATTTGGTAATTTTTTCACTAACTTCATCATCAGTGAAAGGTGCATAAATTTCCTTCACATAATTGACAATCTGTTCTTTGGGAAGATGCTGCTGAGCCTTTGATTTATTGTAAACATCATTGATCACCGATTCCCTTCCGGTTTCCCTTAGCAAAGTTATAGCTGCCTTAAAAGCAATAAAATCATCAAACTTGGACATGTCTATGCCGTAACAATCCGGATAACGTATTTGGGGAGAGGAAGAAAGTACCACAATCTTTTTGGGGCCCAGCCGGTCCAGGATTTTAATGATACTTTGCTTTAAGGTTGTACCCCTGACAATGGAATCATCAATAATAACCAGGTTATCTACTCCCTTTTTAATTGTACCATAGGTAATATCGTATACATGACCGACCAAATCCTTACGGCCCTTATCCTGACTGATAAAAGTACGAAGTTTAATATCTTTTATCGCTATTTTTTCAATTCTAGGCCGTGCATCCAGAATTTTAGTCAGATCTTCCTCAGATATTCTCCTGCCGATTTCGACAATCTTGCGTTTTTTCTCGTTGATCATAAAATTTTCTACCCCTTTCAGCATGCCATAGAAAGCGGTTTCAGCCGTATTGGGGATAAAGGAGAAAACCGTATGTTCCAGATCATAATCAACGGCCTTAAGAATAGCAGGGGTAAGCAATTCCCCGAGTTTTTTACGTTCCTGATAAATATCTACGTCACTTCCTCTTGAAAAATAAATTCTTTCAAAAGAACAGGAACGGCGTTCCTGAGATTCAAGAACCTTCTCATGAGTAACCTCCCCATTTTTACGGATAATTACTGCATATCCCGGAGTGATCTCATGTACATCCTCAGCAGGAACGTTAAAAACAGTCTGAATAACCGGCCTTTCAGAAGTAACGACAGCAACCTCATCATTATGATAATAATAAGCCGGCCTGATGCCCCATGGATCACGAATCACAAAAGCATCTCCGTGCCCGACAATACCAGAAATAACATAACCTCCATCCCAGCGCTTACTGGATTCATGAAGAATATTTTTTATATCAAGATTTTCCTGTATAAGTTCAGAAATTTCGACGTTTGAATAGCCTGCATCTTTATAGATACGGAAAAGACGTTGATTTTCTCCATCCAGAAAATGACCGACATTTTCAAGAACGGTTACAGTATCTGAAAAATCCTTGGGGTTTTGTCCCAAATCAATTAATACCTTAAATAAATCGCTAACGTTGGTTAAGTTAAAATTCCCGGCCATGACCAGATTACGAGACTTCCAGTTATTTTGGCGCATCACCGGGTGGACATTTTCAATGTTATTTCGGCCATAAGTGCCATACCTCAAATGCCCAAGGTATATTTCAGAAGCAAAAGGGACATTTTCTTTAGCCCATTTGGCATCCCGGAGCAAATCAGGACTTTTAATTTCTTTTTTCTTAAAATGAGCATAAATTTTACGAAAAACATCATCTATAGGAGAGGCTTCAATGGAACGATGACGAAAGATATACTTATTGCCGGGTGGCAGGTCAAGTTTTACTCCGACAACTCCGGCACCATCCTGTCCGCGGTTATGCTGTTTCTCCATCAGCAAATACAACTTCTCCAGCCCATACAGCCAGCTGCCGTATTTCAATTGATAATATTCAAGTGGCTTTAGCAATCGAATCAATGCTATTCCACATTCATGTTTTATCTGATCACTCATTTAATTAACGGTACTTTATTGTCACTTCAATTAATAATCAAGTTTTGGGTAATTAATCCTATCGTTCACAATAAAAGCATAACGAAAACTTTGTACAATTTGTTTATAAAATTTCAATGCGTCGTTACGTGTCCTAAAATCACCCACATATACCTTGAAATTGGGAGTTGTAAACAATAAATATGAAGGAACATCAGGATAAAGATTGGAAAATTGCGCTCTAACCTCCATGGCATTTTGACGGGCATCTTTGCCTGATTGGGAAAAAATACGAATTCTGTAACCCGGTATTCCCTGTTGTTGTGAATTATTTTGAATATGCTTATCCAGAAGCTCTTCGATTCGTTTATCCTCAATAATTTTAACTCTGCCACATTCAGATTCTTCTTCTTGTAGTTTGTTAATAATATTTACAGATAATTTTCCACTTTCCGTTTGTTGAGAGTATGCACTTAAAAAACTGATGATGAAGGTTAAAAAAAACAGGATGAATTTATTCATAGTCAAACCTCATTTCTAAAATATGGTGCAAAAATACTACTTTTTCATCATTATTATAATAACGATTTTATCATATCTGATCCCAGATTATTTTTAATCGTATTTTCGCTGTTCACCGTTATTTTTCTTGCAAACAGGAATGATTTTACTTTGACGTAACCGTTCATCTTCACCTTAATGGTCGGCGCTGACAAGGTTTTCATTATCCTGAAAGCTCCCTGTAATAAACTGGGCATTGAAAGATCAAAGGTCAACTCCTGAACCTGATTGGATTTGGCGCCGATTACTATATCCTGTACATGATTTATACAACCAATATATTCCCCGTTCACCTCCAAATCTATATGAATATCATTAACTTTATAGGAAAAAATATTGGGGTTGGTAACAGGGATATATAAATTTACTGTAACTGACTGATTGGAAACTTTTTCAAGCTTAAAGGATTCGATTTTCCCTACTTTGATTTTTTCGACCAGGCTACAGGAATTACAAAGGGCCATCAGCCCCAAAGCACAGAAAGTTATTTTTAAAAATCTAAAATTCATAACCAAAGATTTTACCAAATGAAACATCAAACGTACATGAATTTTAAGTAATTGACAAATTGAAAAAATTAAAATTTTTTTTATCATCATGAAAAACGTAATCCAATGTTTAATTATGATGAGTTTTTAATATTCTATTTTAAGAAATGAATTATTTTTACAAAAGATTTATATAGAACTACATCATGGAAAAATTAAAAATATTTCTGCTTCCCTTATTTCTATTAGGAGCTTTTAGTGTCTGCAATGCTCAGAAAGGAAAATTATTAAAAGCCGATCAGATTTTTAATGCCGGAGAATTCTTTGATGCTGCCGATAAGTACAAAGATGCATATAATGATGTCAGTGATAAAACTAAAAAAGCAGAAATACTTTTCAGAATTGGCGAATGTTACCGTCTGACCAGTAATCCTGCAAAAGCAGAAATATGGTATGCAAAAGCCATCAACAAGAATTATTCCAATCCCCTTGTTTACCTGTATTTTGCCCAGGCAAAACTGATGAATCAGAAATATGACGAGGCAAAAGAACAGTTTATGAAATATAAGACGCTGGTACCGGATGATCCAAGAGGAGGAGATGGAGTACTTTCCTGTGAATTTGCACAAAAAATGATCAATAATCCAACCGGTTACCTGGTTGAAAATGTAAAAGCCATCAATTCCAAGGTCAGTGATTATTCGCCCGCTTTTGCCAGGGACGATTATAATGAGCTCTATTTTACTTCATCCCGAGACGAAGCTACGGGAAACAACAACCATGGGGCAACAGGACAAAATTTTGCAGATATTTTTGTCACCCGGAAAGATAAAAAAGGGAAATGGAGTATGCCCGTTCCCCTGACTCCGAATATCAACACAGAAGCTGAGGAAGGAACCCCATCCCTGACCAAGAATTTTTCAACGATGTATTATTCCACTTGCAATGAAAGCAAGAAAAGGATAATGGGTTGCCAGATCTTTTCATCTACCCGCGAAAATGACGACTGGACAAAAGGCAAGCCCATAGAACTGGGAGATGATTCTATAGTTATTGCCCATCCTGCTATTTCTCCGGATGAACTTACCCTTTATTTTGTTTCAGATATGCCCAAAGGATCGGGCGGCAAAGACATCTGGATGTGTACCCGTGCCAGTGTTTCCGACAAATGGGGGAAACCCGTGAACCTGGGGGATCAGATCAATACCCCTGATGATGAAGAATTTCCGTATGTTCATCCTGACGGAACTCTGTATTTTTCCTCCAACGGCCGTGTGGGCATGGGCGGATTAGATATTTATAAAGCCAAAAAAGATCAGGATGGAAATTGGAAAGTTGAAAATATGGGATCTCCCATCAACTCTTCTGCAGACGACTTCGGTATTACTTTCCAGGCTGATGAAGAAAGGGGTTATTTCTCAAGCAACCGGGGTGCTCATGGTGACGATGATATTTACTCTTTCGTCCTCCCCCCCCTAAGATTCAATATTTTAGGCGTTGTTAAAGATGAGAAAACTGATTCCATTGTCCCCAATGCTACCGTCAAATCAATTGGCAGCGATGGCATCACCGTGGATACGAAAACGGATAAAACCGGTACTTTCAGATTCAACCTCAAACCTGCAACAGATTATGTATTCATCGTTTCCAAGACTGGCTTCCTGAACGGAAAAGAACGTGAAACAACCAAGGGACTGGATAAAAGCAAAGATTTTAAAACCACTATCCTGATTTCTTCCATTGCAAAACCCATTGAACTGCCCAATATCTTTTACGATTTTGCCAAATGGGACCTGAGGCCTGAATCCATGGTGGCACTTGATAAATTGGTTGAAACATTAAATGACAATCCAAACATCACCATAGAATTGATGAGCCATACCGATTCACGTGGTACCGATGAAGACAACCTGATTTTATCGCAAAAGAGGGCCCAGTCGGTGGTTGATTACCTTATTTCCAAAGGCATTGCCCCAGACAGGCTTTCAGCAAAGGGATACGGAGAGTCTCAACCCATGGTAGTAGATAAAAGAACTGCCGCTCAATATATCTTCTTACCCGAAGGAACTTTACTGGATGACAAGTTTGTCGATAAACTGCCTTCTTCAGACCTGAAAGAAATTGCTTACCAAATCAACCGCCGTACTGAATTCAGGGTATTGTCGACAAATTATAAATCAAAGAAATAAATATAAAAACAGAGAGGTGTAAAATAATTCATCTCTCTGTTTCTTATATAATCTTCTGATTTTAGGATATGACGTATGCTGTTCTGAAAAAGGAAAGCATTAATCCTTTTATAGAGTATAGCATTTCATAAAATGCCTTCCTCTGATAGGATTCAGATAAAATATTTCACCATTAAAAATTTAGCAAAAACATCATAAGGCATTAACCGTAACCATCCAATCCTGACTATGGACAATATTTGCGGCAATGACGGTATATCTTACACAACCTTTGCTGAAATCGACCGGAACATTAGGCGCAGGATGGATTACAGCCCCCATAGGAACAGAAATCACCGGAACAATAAAAGATAAATCAGTGCCTTTAGGAACAGTAATTTTAATCGTGTGTTGAAGAGTATCAATTGAGGATGATTTCTGATTCTTAATGGTAAAACCATGAATATTCGCCTCTGAAGAGGAAATCTGTTTCACCCCATTCCAGACATTAGTGGAAGTTTTGACTGCTCCCTCCTTATTATATTGAAATGAACGGGTACCCACCACATTGTTACCCACATAAAAATTCATTTTTACGATATAACCCTGATGATCAAATATATTTTCACCTTCACTGTATCCGTAGGGAGAGATTAAGGTTCCCTTGGAATCATAATATTTCCAGTTCAACTGATCACCCTGGGCATTTTCCTGGTCCTTATAACAGGCAATTCCCTGCGGGCTATTTATAATTTTATAATTCTCATCCAGATTGTAATGGGCTATTGTGTGCTTAACGGGATCAACTTTAAAACCTGACACCCTAAAAGGGAAATAAGGAGAGACATCAACCCAATCACCCTTCACGTTTTTACGATGTTCAATAACCAGGGAATCCCGGTAATCCCAGTTGTATTCTGCTACGTTCCAAACGCCCTGCATGGGCTTCCCTTTATAATCATAATATTTCAAAGATACCTTCTGTCCCCTTTTATTGAATGTGGTTTCCTCAACATAAACACCTTTATAATTCGGGGAAGGTTCACCCTTCGCATTAAAATACCTGGCTGTTCTTTTTCCCGGAGTGTAAGTATAACAAACTTTTTCAGCACCCATGAATAAAAGGGGATGTATCGCCCAGCAATAATCCGTACCCTTTTCTTCAATGGAAACCAACTTGTTCTTATAATAAGTAAAACAATAATGGTTTACTTTTTTGGCCTCCTGAGCGGTAAGGGGATAATGCCCAATATAATCGAAATAGGGGCTCATGTGGTTTAACTTCAGGTGCCGGTAATACAATTTCTTTGTACCCTTTTGTCCTTGCCCATTTATTGATGCCGAAAAAATCAATGCGGTAAACAAAAGGCAAAAAATCAAAAAAAACTTTTTCATTCTTTAACGATTTAAAATCTAACTCATTATATATAAAACATTTATTAATTATTTCCTTTCACTAATCAGTTAGCTAATACAATAACCCATAATCATTCCTCTCAAAAAAAAAGAAATATAACTAATATTTTATGACTATTAGTTACATTTCTATCAATAAATATCATCTTTGTTATGGAACTATTAAGGACAAGAAAATCAAAATCCTATCAAACATCAAGTCCCCTTAATGCTAATTGAAATCTAGTTAGCCCCTTGAATCAATGCATCAAAGGCTTGCTGGTCAAAGACAGTATTATTACTCCGGTTGAAAATGGCACAGCCGTTATTGCCGGTTCCGCCGTTATCCCAGAAAAATGGAATTATTCCATTGGCTTTTGCCTGCCGGGTCACACATTTAAAGAAATAGGCCCTTGAAGCCAAATACAGGGTCAGGCTTTCGCCTGTCACCGTCAGAACTTATACTCCACTGAGGCGCATCACTGGTTATAATCAGGGTACCCACATTCCCGGCCTGCTTAAAGCTTAAACTTGAAACATTTGAAGTGAGCGAATAAAGATATGTAGACTGAGAAACAATCAATTGCACAGGTTTCGCGTTACCGGCCGAAATGGTTAATGTATCCACACGCTTTGCCAGGGTAGAACTGGCCATCAGAGTCACCTGCTCCTCACTTTTCTTGCCGGTTGTGCTCGTCAGAGATAACCAACCGGATGCGGGATTACTAATATTCCAGGAATCTGCATCAGTCTTAATGGTTATCGTGGTATCTCCACCTGCTTGCGGGAAATCAATCCTGACGGGACTTACCGATAATGAATCAACCTTTTCTTTTTCACAACCGCAAAGCAGACAAAAACCCAAGAGCCGGATGCTATAAATCAGGTTTTTAAAGGTTTTTCATTTTATTAAGGTTAATGGTTTTGGGGTTTGCTAAAAATTTTCAGATAATAATGTCAAATTTTTACCCGTTTATTTATTAGAACATTTTTAATCATTGAATATTGAACCATTTATAATGCGGTAAAAATAATCCAGGCCGCCAGAAGGCAAATTAGACTCTATAATTTTCCCATTTTTCATTTTAAGAATTTGCATATCCGTAAAACGGCTTAATTTTTTTGTAGGTGGAAAACCTTCATAAGCCTGCTGGTGAGTACCGGTAAAAGTCACCTCCACAACCACGAAATCACCTTCCGCAACTAAGTTGTTTATTTCAACTTTCAGATCGGGAAAAGCTTTCCGGTAATCAACCATGATTTGCTTTACTTCCAGGGCAGTCCGGACCTGATCTTCCGGTTGGAGATCATTCCAGTGTAAAACATGTTTTTCCGCAAAGACCTCATCAACCAAATCTATATTTCCTTTTCCCCAACCTTCCTCGTAAAAGCGTTTTATTATTTCTTTATTTGACATTTATTTCGAATTAATGAACAAAAATTTTCCTAAGAAAGGGATCCTTCAAAACAATTGCACTTTGCGGGCACATTTCCTGACAGCAATAACATTTGATGCATTTGTCATAATCATGAACAGGAACTTTAGTATGGTCTCCATCCGGCCAATTGACTGCTTTTCCTTCAACCGGGCAGCTGGCGATGCAGGTCCCGCATTTGGTGCACTTCTCCGGAATAATAACAGGTTTGGGGACAAGCTGTTCGTTAACAAACTGATAAATCTTTTTCTTTTGGGCTGCTTTTACCGGACTGCGGTCAACCACAAAGTCAGGTTGTAAAAAGCTTTTTAGCTCATCTCCGACAAGTTCTATTTCATCCCCGGAAAAAGTTCCCAGGCCGGCTTCACTGCCGATTAAGGTTGTAGGGACATTTTCAGGTTTGAGGTTAATCATCCGGCAGGCAGTGGCATCAAGGGCAACCGGGTCGGCTGAAAACAAGAGCACATTCATAGGCCTGGGAGTGCCTCCTCGCGGGCCATTGCCTTCCATGGCAATGATACCGTCCATAATAAAAAGGCGGGGCTTGATAAAAGCATTCAAATCTATCAGCATTCTTGTAAAATCAAAAGGATCCGGAAGTTTAGCATGAAATTCCGCTTTTCTCATTCCGACGATACATCCGAACTGATTCTTGACTGCGCCGGTAAACCTTTCAAGTCCGTGTGTTTTCATCTTGGGAAGACTGATTACCCCGTCAGCATCCAAAATCCCATTGGCAATATAAAACTTCTTGTTTTGTTTGCCCTCTGCAAAAAAGACTTCGCGGCCTTCTTTAAAATCGGCCAGGGGTATATTCATCCCGCCTGCAACTTCGGTAATCCCGGCTTTTTTAGCCGTACCACCAGGAGATCCGAAGCCGGGAGAATCGCCATACCTGAGAATGGCACCTTCAGCCGAAAATATTTCAGCAACAGATTGGAAAACTGAAGGATGCGTAGTGACGCATTTTTCAGGAGCTTCGGCAGCAAGAAGGTTGACTTTTAAAACTATCTTTTCGCCTTCCTTTACGAATTTACCGGCCCCGCCAATAAGCGCAATTCCTTTCTTAACCGCTTTCCTGACTTCATCCAATTCATAAGAATTACAACGAACTATCGCTACTTTACTATTCATAAATCATCGATTAAATTCTCTTTATACTTTGCCCTAAACGATTATACCCAATACAGTAAAAAGAAAAGCTTAACTGGAAAAGGATTTTAACTTCAAATCTAGTGAAGATAATTTAAAATTAGAGATACAAATGTTTATATTAGGTGTTTGATTTGTTAACGGAGAAGTAAATAAAAAATCATTTTAAGAAATATGTATGCTCCGATTTTATACAAATTAAAAATCAGAATTCCTTTTAATATAAGAGTTTGTCGTTTTTAAAATGTCTCTTAATGTGCTCATCTATTGAAGAACAACAAAGAAAGCTATTTTTGCTGAGTATCACTTTAATAAATTCATTAGCTTCATTTTGAGTTATCAGTTTTCTATGGATAGCCACGCTGAAAATATCTAAAGTGGTTAAATATGCTATTGAATTTTCTTCGCAAAACGGAATAATATCGCTAGTATTACTACTTGCAATAATATGTTGATTATGTTTGCAATAAATCAGACATGCCCTTTCACCTTCTCCTCTAATCTTGTCTTTTAATCGAACATATTCATTTAACAATTCAGTAGGATAAGATATTACGGTTACCTGCTTTAAAAGGAAAAGATTTTCAACAATTTTATTTACCGTCCTATTTTTTAACAATTCATTAAGCACAACATCCAACATCCTTAGTCGACCTGGATACAATTCAAACAGCAGACTTATTTTCCCTGCTTTAAACAGATGAATGATGACATCTGAATCTAAAAGTATCAAAACTTTTTCATTCACAGTCATTCTCAGCAGGTGAAAATGGATCAATATTTATTGCATTCAATAATTCAAGATAATAGGATTCGGAAATTTTTTTGTTTTGATATAACCTGTTGACAAGTGATCCATAGTCGCCAATAACTTTATTAAAATTCCCGGGTTTATATAATTTATCATCAAATCCAAGTTTTTTAGCTAAAAGTATCTTCCCGCTATTATATTTGTCAAAATAAGATGAATCGATGTACTTCAACTCACATAACCTGTATATCACTGCATTTACCGATAAACCATAATATTGCTGTATCCTGAATAATGTTTCATCACTGATCAAATTTTTCTTCTGCCGTTCGGCATTAGGAATTAATTGAATTATTCCGTTTTCGGGCATTAATAGACAAGCTGCAAAAAAATCGGCTTTTTTTTCTTCGTTATCTTTTTGTTGATCAAATAAACCTGTATTACATCTCTGAGAAATAAAATTTTCCTGAACAAATAAATGATAAATCTCATGACCAATTGTGAAATGCTGCTTCCCTAATGTATGATTTTGGTTTATTAATATAAAATGCAAGTCTTCACTTGCTTTTATGGCCATTCCACTAAATTTTTCAGTTAAGGGTTTAAATAGGGTAATTATATTTTTTTTTAGTAAAAGACTGTTTAACAGGATTGGATCAGTCGGACCATAGCCATTTTCACTTCTGAAGGTTGAAGCTTTTTCCCCAATCTCAATCCATAACAAGCTATTCTTTTTCATCGCTAATCTTAAGAATTTTCAAATAATTTTTGACTACTTTCTGGAATTCTGCAATACTTTTTATGTCTTGCTCTTCAATTCCTTGTTTACGAAAAGCAAATACCAAATTTGCTGTTTTGTCGACAGCATTGGCTTCAAGCAAATAATCTATTTCAATTCCAAAAAGATCAGCCAGTTTATTTAAATTGATCAAAGATATTTCTCTTTCACCACTTTCATATTTGCTTATTGTAGTCCTATCTACTCCCAGATAATTAGCAATATGATCCTGTGAAAAACCAAATCTGATTCGAAAATTTTTAATGTTATTGCCAATAATCCTCGCTGTTTCCATTTTTTAGTTTATTAATTACAAATCCAATATGTAACAAATTTAATCAATTTTTAATTTATAAAATAATATGTGCCAATAATATTAATTTTAATTATTTTAATTCTGCATAATTTTAAATAGTTCTTTTTCTATCGATTAATTAATTTTATGTTCTATTTTATGATATATATTTTACCCTACCCATAATTAAAAATCTGTCACATTTTATAAATATTTTATAATTTTTCCAGATATGTTATTAAAACTTTAAAAAGGGAAATATTCTTTAAAATTCCTTTAATGAATAAAACTTAACAGGGAAAATTCTTTTTCACTTCTCTCACAAACTCATTCATCTTTCTAAAATGTGAGCCTTCCCAAAAAATACCCCCGCAATCGCGGCAGCGGTAAAAATCATTATAATATTTTATGGTCAGGGGTTCCAGCTGGTCCATGATGCTATCCTTTTCCACAGCTTCCAGGGTTCCGTTGCATTTTACACAACGGCTAAAGGGATCAATAAATCTATATAAATCAAAGTATGATAATACATCCTTTACCTGCTCTTTGGGTTCCTGGCTGCGGACCCAGTAACCATGGGTCACTGTCTTCACTTTCAATAAGCCGATATCACGGGTTAGAATAATTCGATGTTCGGCAAGCGCTATGCGGATTATTTCATGATCATCATAATCTTTCCTGTAGACTGAGTCGAATCCAAGCGTGCGCAGGTATTTTACCAGTTTCCCTAAATGAACATCCAAAATAAACCGGGAATTTCGTAAAGGACGTTCCCTCAGATGGGTTGCACCTGAAATATCCAACTTCTCAAACACAGGATAAACGGAAACGTAATCGTTATTTTTCAGTTTGTAGGAGAAATCAACAGATTTGCCGTTTACCAAAATCAGATCCACCTCAACATGAGGCACACCGATCAATTCAATGGCATGCTTAACCGTTGGACTACCGTCAAACCAATAGGTAAAGGCAGTTTTGCGATAGGGGGCAGGGAAAAAATCGTTAAGTTCTTCATAGAACCTGAAAGTAGCCTTATTTGCAGGCATAATTCAACAATGAGAATTTGATTTAATTGTAAAGTTAAGGTTTTTCTATTTTATAATAACCTCATCATCAAATTTCTTGATAACTAGATGATTATCAATACAAATCTCCTGGATCTTTTCAGGACTTTATTAAGACATCATAACCATACCTTAAAATCATCAGGGTTACGATGACCAGAAAGACTATCCTGATGAAACCGTTCCCTTTCCTTAGGGCCAGCCTGCTACCGACAATACTCCCAATAATGTTACAAACCGCCATCATAATGGCCAGATCCAATAGAAAATGTCCCTGCCTGATAAAAACGATTAAGGCAGAAACATTGGTCACACAGTTTATCATTTTTGCATAAGCAGAAGCGGTCACGAACTCAAACCCCAATAAGATCACGAATCCCAAAACAAAAAAACTTCCAGTTCCCGGCCCAAAGAAACCATCATAAAAACCAACGACAATGCCCATGAGTGATCCATATATGGCCTGTTTGCTAAATGACAAAGATTTGGTTTGAACCGAACCCAACTCTTTTTTCAGGAAAGTATAAAGGGCAATCAATATCAGGATAACAAGAATAACAGGTTTCAGGGTATTTACATAAATGTGGCTTAACGACCTGGCTCCCAGGTTTGAAGAAATGAACGAGAAGAAAGAAATAATAAAAAGCAACTTGAAATTATATTTTATCTTTTGCGCATACTGGAAAGCTGCTACCGATGTCCCGGACAAAGCGGCTATTTTATTTGTTCCGAATAAGGTAGTCAA